>CAIRDJ010000046.1 GCA_903877335.1 uncultured Chloroflexota bacterium
CCCTACTAGAACTGGGGAAAGTGAAAGCGCGAGGAAGCGTACCGTTGCCTCGCGTTTTTTTCGTCAGGTTAAAATCCTTAGAAACTGACAAGCAGAACGATAGAGTTTGGTTTGAACTATCGTTTTCTTTGTGTTAGACTTCACAAACACATCTTCAGACCATCTTTTGATATGGCACAGGCATGATTATTGGCTCTGGTGAGGAGCGTCTATGACTGAGGTTTACTTATTTGTTGCGGTGGGCACGATAGCAGTGATTGCTGCTATGATGATGCTCATCAGTGAAAACGCTGTTCACAGCGCGTTGTTCTTGATTTTGAACTTCGCCTGTGTTGCCTTCATGTACCTGATGCTTGATGCACCGTTTTTGGCGATGGTTCAAATCGCGGTGTATGCAGGCGCGATCATGGTACTCTTCCTCTTTGTGATTATGCTCTTGGGGGCAGAAAGCTCAGAGTCACGCTTAAGTTCTATGAAAGCGGTTCCGGGTAGTCGCCTTCATACCCCTGTCGCTGTGCTGTTGACCATGATCTTGCTGTTGACGGTCGGGATTGCTATCGCACAGGAGAATGTAGACTTCATCGAAGACGATGGGGCGGAGCCTTTGGTGCGCGTTGCTAACTACACTTACTTTGCGCCCCGCTTAAATGTCTTGCTCGATGCGACATTAACGGTGGAAGGCTTGCAATTCGGCAAAAGTAGCGAACACCTTCGCCTGACCGCAGGTGAACACACCCTCACCTTGGTGGACGCAGAGACCGGCGCAATAGTGCTGGAAAGCACACTCACGCTTGAAGCCGATCAAACGGTTAGCGCGTTGGTGACAGGCATTGATGAAGCCACCCTAACCACGTTTGCCGAAGACCTCACCCAATTGGCGGATAACCAAACGCGCGTGTCTATATTCAATGCGACTGGCGAAGCGGTGAGCTTGCAAGATACAGGTAGCCCCTTCGGTAGCAAGGATGATTCACGCCTTGTGGTAGCCGATGTTCCTGCCAACAGCATCAGCGCGCCCATTGTGGTCAACAGTGGCGAAAGCGATTCTCTGCGCTTCATTGCTGCTGAAAATGGGGCACTGGGTGAAGATGCTGCTAGTTTGTTCAATATTGTGGAAGCGGAATTTGTGCGCGATACCCACCACCTCATTGTCTTGACCGATCAACCCAATGCTTCTGAACCCTTTGCCTACTACCTCGCTACGGATACCGCACAACAATTCGGTAGCCCGAAAGCGGTGGGGCAAATCTTGTTCACCAAGTATCTTCTGCCCTTGCAGGTGGTTGGCTTGGTCTTGTTGGCGGCGTTGGTTGGGGTGATTGTCTTGTCACAACGCCAAGTATCTACGGTTGAAGTTCGCGCCCGTCGTCCAGAACGTCGCCGTGTTAGCCGCCCGTTGACTAGCGTGATCGCCAATCAGGTTGAGGATTCAGCCGGGGCGAGCGGTGGTCGCTTGCAGGCCGGCGAAAAACCCGCCGGTGATTAAGGAGCCAGCAAACTGATGGTACAGACCGAAGCATTTGTAATGTTAAGCGCGGTATTGTTCGTCATGGGTACGCTGGGCGTACTCGTGC
>CAIRDJ010000047.1 GCA_903877335.1 uncultured Chloroflexota bacterium
CAATGCAGCTTGTGTCCGATCCGTTACATCCAGCTTGGAAAATAGCGCACTGATGTAGTTCCGCACCGTGCCTTCAGAAAGGTGAATCGTCCAAGCGATCTCTGTGTTGGTGTAGCCACGTGAGATCAAGCGGAGGATTTCGACCTCGCGTTCATTCAGGAGGCTCAATAGTTGGATATTGAGGAGCGGTGTCCGTTGGGATGCATGGTCAAATAACTTACGTGCGATCTTCGGGTCAATGTGGGTATCTGCGGCGACTGTCCCGCGGATGGCGTTGAACCACGCTGACCGCCATCCCTGCCCACCGCGCCCGCCACTTATAGAGTTTGGTCTAGGTGAGTCGAAACTACTCACCATCTACTCTTAACAGGGGATGAACTGATAGCGCAGATACGAATTTAGCGTTATAGTGCAGTTATCGTCATTCACTATTCTGAGGGTCTCCCATGTTTCAAGACTTAGTAGCAGGTCTCATAGGTGAACTTATCCTGCATGGCATCAGCGGGGTCCGTGACAAAGTTCAAGGGGATAGCCAACAACGCGAGTTGAGGCGCATTACAACAGAAGCATTGCTCATTGCCTTACAAGCCCTTCCAGCGGATGAATTCGCCATTGTCCACCCCGAATTGAAAACCCTATTCCAAACACCGCCCACCCTCCAACTCTTGTTAGATCTTGCCCTACAAGCAGAATCACCCGACAAGCAGCGCTTTGAGGCTCTTGGAGCGGATGGCTTATCGAATTTGACTTTCAACAGTTTGGAAAAGTTCATCCCCATCCTGCGCCTTGAGTTGGTCGAATCGGCAAAGAAGGCGGACAATCCTCTTTATAACCTGCTCTCCATTTCCTATGCTGAACGCATCGTTGTTGGGGTAAACAACCTCTCTGAGGATGTCAAAGTCATCAAAGAGTGGGTGCAAACAGTCCCCGCCCCAACCACCACATCACCTAAGCCCACGCCTACCCGCATCTTTCTTTCCTACGGGCGCAAGGACGATTATCTGAATGCTGTTTCTCCTGACGAAGAGCATACCTATCACCACGACCCAGCACGCAGTTTCACCCGACAACTCTATCAAGCCCTCCAAGACGCAGGTTTTGACGTGTGGTGGGATCGTGAAAAGATGCCCAACCGCGGACTCACCTTCTTGGAAGAAATCCGCCAAGCGGTGCATGACAGCGACAAACTGGTCTACATCGCGGGGGAACATGCCAACGCCTCCGATTACGTGAAGGCGGAATGGGAGTACGCGCTCAGTCAGTGTAAGCCCATCATCCCTGTTTTGCGCAATGTGGGGCACGATCGCATCCCCTCGCAGATCAGCATGGGCAACGCCCCGGACATGCGCAACATGGACTACTTCAAGGAAAAGGTGGAAGAACTCATCCGCACGCTTCGCGAGCAAACCGCTCCACTGGGGGAGCTTCATGGCGACAAACCCATCACCCCGGCATGGTATGTCGAGCGGGGCAAAATTGAGCAGGAGTTACAAACCGCCTTGCGCATGGATGCCACCAAGCCCATCGTCGTCACCAGCAAAGAACAAGCTGTCACCCTACAAAGCATGGGAGGCTTAGGCAAGACCACCTTAGTATCAACCTTGTGCAACCGCTGTGACGTGCGCACCAGCTTTTCTGACGGCATCTTTTGGCTCACTGTCGGCAAAAC
>CAIRDJ010000048.1 GCA_903877335.1 uncultured Chloroflexota bacterium
CTTCGCCACTTCAAACTCAATCTCTAGCTCCACCTCACTGAGTATGAAGAGTGCGTCAGATTCCTTCTGAGCCTTAAATAGTTCGGACTTCACTTGATCGATAAATTCGTTTAATCCAAGATCCGGTCGCTGATCGTTCAACATGAAAAATTAACCTTTTTCTATTCATCAATACGCAACTGCATCATTCTAATAGTATCCGCATATATGTTTTACACCAAGATGTTTGATGAGCCTTTGTGCAAATAATTGCTATCATGACGGAAGAGGTTCAAAAGTGTGAACTTATGATTATGTGCGATGTAAGCAGGTCATACCACTTAGACAATGTGTTGCGCACACACGTTCACCATGAGCCAATTTTAATATTCTTGTAGGGTGCTCTGCTTGCGGACTTTGAGAGGCTCATCAAGAATCTGGGAGTGAATGAAACCACGCTTAACCTGATGAACGAGATTGTCTACGATTTGGATTATCGGCGAATTGTGGATTTTAGGTTGAAGCCTTGGAGCTTTTCGGTGATGAATTGGTGGACAACCGCTCCAACGCTCAGAAACGCCGCGCCCACAAATCCGATGCATGCCAACCGATACAGATGTTCCGCACGTTGGAAATGGTGCAGGTGGAGGACCGAAAACCGAATCTGTACCGCGAAGGGGTGAATCAGGCGCAGGTCTTCCCGCTGGTCACTGAACGCAAAGAAGACTGACAACCGACACATTCCTACTCATATGCCAGTTTAAACACCGTATCCGTTAACCACCGTTTGAATTCCTGATTATCGCTGAACTGCTTGAACAACTGCGTATCATCTTTCAGCAGAGATGTCATCACCCGCTGGAGTGCCTTATCATGCTCAATACGGGCATTCTGCCGATCAGAGTTTTGGCGAGCGTTTTGGAATGCTTTATCCGCAGCTACTCGTGCTGGAATGGTTTCTGTGATGAGTTGGCGCACGCGATCCTCATCTGTCCAAGCGATGTTACCAAAGGTATCGTTAAAGGTTCGGACAATGTTGCTCAGACGGTCAACTTCCGGCTCGGGGTGGAAACCACCAGCCGATGTAGGAACAGGCTCAATTTCTGCATTTGAATCTTCTAAGATGATTCGCATGGTTGTCCGTTTTTCAGCGCGGTAGCTCTCAATATCAATTGCTTCTAGGATGCCACGTGTCAGGTCTTCTTCCTGCGGAGCAGGCAATTTAGGCACCAGAAAATTTAGGAAGATCGACAGCTTTTCCCAGCTCGCGTTGTTGTAGGGCAAGATCGAGGCGAGGAAGTTATACGTGCGAACAAAGCCCTTCGCCTTGCTTTTGAAGTCGATCTGCCCATCTTCGTCGAGATCACTTTTGTACACTGCGACACAGGCATCGAGGATGGGGTCGAGGCGTTCACGATCTGCACCCCCCAGATAAAGCGTAACAATCTGCGCGATCTGCCCATTGCTGTAAACCTGATACCCATCCAGAGCGGCTTTCAGGTCGTGGAGTTTGTTGGGGTCGGTCTCTTGGCTAAGGATCGTTGTTCGATAGTAATCGGAA
>CAIRDJ010000049.1 GCA_903877335.1 uncultured Chloroflexota bacterium
CATCAACCCTGGTTGGACAAATACGACCTCACCAGCGACCGCCCCTTCACCGACGCGCTACAACTGGCGGTGGAAAATAGCACCTTCGTCCTGCTTTTCATCGGTGCCCACGCCATGCAATCGGAGTGGTGTCAGCGCGAATGGAAACACGCCCTCGCGCGGTGCGTCACCATCATCCCCATCCTGCTTGAAGGGACGTGGGAGGACGACGCGCTCAAACAGACCTACCCCGCCAGCATCCTGAGTGCGAACGGAATCGCGCCGTTGGACAAAGCTGGCAAGTTGGATGAGACATTCCTGCTGAGCGAGATCGACACGCGCATCGCCCTCGCGCCCGCTCCGCTGGCGACCGCCTACAACGCCAAGAGCGTCCCCCCCCAGCTACGTTGACCGCCCCGTCTACCTGACCGCGCTCAAGGACAAACTCGCCGTGACCGACCGCACCTACCGCGCGGGGCGCGTGACCGGCCTCACCAGTCAGCAAGAAGTCACCGCCATGCAGGGACTGGGGGGCATCGGCAAGACCACCCTCGCCCGCGCCTTCTGTGCCGACTGTCAAGTGCGTCGCGCCTTCGATGAAATCTTCTGGGTCGAGGTCGGTCCCGAAAACGGCGAAGCCTCCGTCCCGCAACTGATGGCAAGCATCGGGGCGCGGTTCAATGATGACCTGCAACACTATCAACAGTTGAGCATGGCGCGCACCAGTCTCCACAGGCACCTCAGTGGCAAGCGCACCTTGATCGTCTTGGATGATGTGTGGCATGAAAATGTGGTGGAACACTTTGAATGGGCAGGCGTGGACTGCCGCCTCTTAATTACCACGCGCAACAAGTCACTGGTGGAGGATAGCCAACCTGTGAACAAACTGACGACCGACGAAGGACGCACGCTGTTAGCGAATCTGCTCAACCAACCCGACCTGCCCCACACCTACGACGCGCTGGTGACGCGCCTCGACGGCTACACGCTCGCCCTCGAAATCGCTGGCAAATGGCTCAAGAAGTACCGTCAACCGTTAGCAACCTACCTCCAGAACCTCGACAAGGACGAGGCGAAGCTGTTCGATCACTTGCAAATGAGCAAGACCGACAAGAACGCCAATCTTGCCCGTTCGCTTGCCCTCACGTATGACACGCTAGAGGAGGATGACCAAACGCGCTTCCGTCGCTTGGGGGCAATCGCCCCTGCCAGCACCTTCGATGAGGGGTTATTGTGTGCGCTGTGGGAACTCCAAGCGGACGAAATCATGATCCCCCTGCACACCCTGTTGGATGTCGGCATGCTCGATGAAGCCCCACGCACCCACGACGACGACACCCCACGCTACACCCAGCACGCGCTCCTCCGCGCGTATGCCCGCGCCTTGCTGGAGCAACACGGTGAAACCGCCGCTGCCTTCAACCGCTATGCCGACCACATCATCACGGTTGCCGAACAGTTCCACATCCTGCCCCTTGAACAGTGGGCACAGCTTGAACCCGACTTCCCCCACATCGACTGGGTGGGGGACGCGCTGTGTTCCCCTCTCCCAGCGCAGCGTTCGGGAGAG
>CAIRDJ010000050.1 GCA_903877335.1 uncultured Chloroflexota bacterium
GCAGGTGATCCAAGAAATTGCCGATAGGTTGTACCAACCTGAAGCGTAGGTGGGTATCATCCAATACTTGGACTTCAATGGTTTTCCAAAAATCATGCAACGTTGGTTCACCGCTAAAACTGGGTTGTTGGATGATCCCAATCGTGAAAGCAACGTCGCGCGCGGTGAAGGGTGTGCCATCTTGCCACAGCACATCTCCCCTCAAGGTGAAGACATATTCGGTATACGTGCTATCAATCACCCAATTGCTTGCCAACGCGCCCACTGTTTCACCATAGTCATTGGTGGCGGTAAGCCCCTCAAAGATCAAGGCGACTAAATCACGCTCATTTGGGTTGTGCAGGCTGAAAAGCGGATTGATGCGTTCAACCGTGCCTACCAACGCCTCGCGGTAGGAGGTTGGTGTGGTTGTAACTGGGGTGCTAAGCATCACAGCGGTGGGGACAGGCGGGGATTGCGTGGGAGGCAATGCGGTTTCGGTGGGTGGTGGGGTGGGGAAAGAATTTGCGCTTGGGCGGCTCAACAACATCCCCATGAAAATTCCTGCTGAAACCACCAACGCAAACAATTGCCATCGAAAACCACGAAGCATGTGCAAATCCTACGCCTAAAAATGTGGGAAAGGGTGGTAAAGTCCCACCCCTCCTTGAAAGGGTGAACCTAACTAACGAATGAGAATGCGAGAATAGCGATAGCGACGAAGCCTATTGCCAACCCAACGGTAATTTGGAAGAGGGTCTTTTCTAGCCCACGACGGGTATGAGAAATCCCGCCGGAAAGATCGCCACCCAATAGACTTCCTAAACCACCACCACGTACTTGTAACATAATCAACCCAACCAAAATGATCGAGATGATGATGGTTGCCACTTGCAGAATAATGCTAAGCATTTCAGGTTACTCCAGAAAAAAAACGCCCATGAATCCTAACACAACTCATGGGCTAAGTAAACAAACAGGTTTTAGGTCTTCAGATGGGCGCGTTTGCTAGTTTTCGCCCATTGTTTCACCTTGTAAAACGTTCAGAGCGGCTTGTAGTTGAGGGTCGCCTGCCACTGATTCGGCATCGTTGATGTTGGTGTAGTAACGATCTTCCAGTGCCCACTCCACCACAACATCGGGTGTTACCCCTTGCTCATGAATCCAGTTGCCATTCGGCGTGAGCCAGCGGGCAATCGTTAAACGGACTCCACCGCCATTGCCGAGCGCGTGCAAGATTTGCACCGTGCCCTTTCCAAAGGTCACTTCACCCACAATCGTTGCCAACTCGTGATCTTGCAATGCCCCTGCCACCAACTCCGACGCGCTGGCACTTTGCCCGTTCACCAGCACCACAAGCGGAAAGGTGTAGCCGGCATACGAGCCATCAGACTGATGAACCTCTTCGTGATCGTCTGCAAATTCTCGGCGCAGCACCACATCATCCTCGATGAACGCGCTGGAAACTTGAATCGCGCTGGTGAGTGTTCCGCCCGGATTTCCGCGCAGATCCAAGATCAACCCATTGAGGTTGTTGCCACCCATTGCTGTCACTGCCTCATCAATTTGTGGGCGCGAATTATCGTTGAAGTCATACATGCGAATGTAGCCGATGTTATCCTCTAAGACCACATGCTCTGTAGTGGGAACGGGGATGGCGGCACGTTCAATGGTCATTTCGATTTGCTCTTCACCGCGCAAAAAGGTGATGTCTACGGTGGTGCCCACGGGACCGCGCACCAACGAAGCCAATTCTAACTGATTCACCCCAACCACATCTTCCCCATTGACCTTGATGAAAATGTCCCCCACTTGTACGCCGGCTCTTTCGGCAGGGGTGTCCTTCAACACGTTTGCCACTTCGATTGCGTTTAATTCCATGATGGTATGAATGATGACCCCAATGCCTTGAATCTCGCCGGATAGGTCTTCATTCATCAAAGAATACGCCTCACGGCTCATGTACCCACTGTATTGATCGCCAAGCGACCCCACCATCCCGGCAATAGCCCCTTCGACCAAGGTGTCGGTTTCGACGGGGTCAAGATAATCCTCTTGGATGAGTTGATAGGTTTCCCAAAATGCTTCAAACGCTTGCTCTTCCTCTTGGCTTAAACTGACTTGCCCCGCTTGTAAAAGCCCACGCTGTCCCCAGTTTAGTCCAATTTGAAAACTAACGATGACCAACACGACTATGATTAAATTGGCACTGAATCCTCTACGCATTGAAAATTTACCTTTATGATCTGCTGTCCATGAAGCCATTATACAATTCTATTGCGTTTCATCGTGCAAGACTAAAACCAATCTCGACGAATTCACTTGCAGGTAGCCCACCTTAAACAAGAATCAAGCAAAGCAATGGTCGGTCGCCCGTACCAACCTCAAATAGATTCAACCTACCCCTTTGGCGGTGCGGGGGATGTGCCCAAGGTCGCTGGGAAGTCCGCGTGTGTGCCTCCGCCGTAGCAAAACAACATTGAGATCATGCCCAAGTTTCTTCTGCCTGTGGATGAACGAATCCTTAATCTGCCTTGCTACCTTACACACTTGAGTATATTCTTTTCCAGAGACAACAGGGGAGCTTGTGTAAACAGGCTGAGAGGGCATGTAAAACTGTGCCGACCCTTTGACCTGATCCAGATAATGCTGGTGTAGGGAGAAGATGTCGCCGTAGAGCGGTCTATCCTACCACCTTATCCGCGCATGGGGTGGTTTTTTGCTATACAGCACTGGGTCATCTTGTTTTTTTCAATGAGTGAGGTGACGCATGAGAAAGTTTTTGTGGGTGCTGACGGTCTTGTTCAGCAGTGGGTTGGCAAATGGGGCAGGGGCACAAAGCCTCCCGTTTGAAGGTGTAACCTTGAAGGTCTTGGCGCATGATAGTTTCTTCTACACTCCCGACGTTTTAGAGCAATTTGAGGCGGAAAGCGGGATGACCGTTGAAGTCATTCGCGCTGGAGATGCCGGTTTGATGCTCAACCAAGCAATCCTTAGCCGAGAAAACCCTCTGGCAGATGTGATGTTCGGCGTGGACAACACGCTCCTAAGCCGTGCCCTTGATGCACAACTCTTCATCCCTTATCAGTCACCAGCATTAGAGCGCGTGCCGAATGAGTTTGAACTGGACCCAACGTTTCACGTCACCCCAATTGATTACGGTGATGTTGCCCTCAATTATGATGTGGCGTGGTTTGAGGCAAATGACATACCCGTACCCACTACGCTCGATCAGTTGCTAGACCCACAGTATAAAAGCCTGTTGGTTGTGCAAGACCCGATCCTCTCCTCGCCAGGGTTGGCGTTCATGCTCACCACGATTGCCAACTATGGCACGCAAGGGGATTATACTTGGTTGGATTACTGGGCGAGTTTGGTTGAGAATGATGTCCTCGTCGTGGCAGACTGGACAACCGCTTATTACACCGAATATTCGTTGTATGGTGGGGAGCGTCCCATCGTGGTGAGCTATGCCAC
>CAIRDJ010000051.1 GCA_903877335.1 uncultured Chloroflexota bacterium
AAACTGTTTAGCGGCAGTGTTGCTCATGGCTTCGCTCAATAGGGAGATGGGCGCGTGAATCATCTTGACGCGCTTGCCGGCGGCAACGTTGCTTTGGAACACGCCAAAGGTGGATTGAACCGCCAAATCCGAAATATCAACCGCAGCAAGGTCATAGCGCAAGTCAGGGCGATCTGTCCCGTACAAGTCCATTGATGTTTGCCATGTGATTCTTGGGAAGGGTTTGCCCAATGTGGGACGTTCGGGAATGAGCGTCTCGATCAGATAGGTCATCAAGCCCTCTGCCAATTGCATCACATCTTCGCGCTCGACAAAACTCATCTCGATGTCCAACTGAGTGAACTCTAGCTGACGATCTCCGCGCAAGTCTTCATCACGGAAGCAACGCGCAATCTGAAAGTAGCGTTCATATCCTCCCACCATCAGCAATTGCTTGAGTTGTTGAGGGCTTTGGGGCAAAGCGTAAAACTTGCCGGGTTGCAAACGGCTAGGAACAAGAAAGTCACGTGCGCCTTCAGGGGTGGTCTTGAACAGGATTGGCGTTTCGATCTCGACAAAGCGTTGAGCATCCAAGTAATCCCGAATGAGTTTAACCGTGCGGTGACGCAAGATGATATTGTGTTGCATGTTGGGGCGACGCAAATCTAAATAGCGGAAGCGCATGCGCTCTGCTTCTTTGATGGGTTCATCTGCGTCAGCAATATCAAAGGGAGGGGTTTTGGCAGGATTCAACAAGTTAATTTGATGGGCAACGATTTCAATTTCCCCTGTTGCAAGATCGGGGTTATGCGTTCCTTCGGGGCGAAGGCGCACCACGCCTTCCACCTGCAATACAAATTCACGCCGTACTGACGTTGCAATCTCGTGGGCGGTAGGGGAAATTTCTTGGTCAATGACCACCTGAACGATGCCCCAACGATCGCGTAAATCCACAAAGATCACCCCGCCTTGATCGCGCCGACGGTTCACCCAACCCGCCAAGATGACTGTTTGACCACTATGTTCACGGCGAAGTTCACCCGCCAAATGCGTCTTGTGCATAGAATCCTAAACTCCTCAAAGTAATAACGCTCATTCCGTTGAAACCTTCCAACGCTTGATTCGTAGCATCATACAAGTAGCGTAGGAGTTGCTCAACGGCAACAAGACAAACTATAGGGGGTTAAGATAGCATAGTGCGCTAGAGAAATAAACAGCGTGATAGAGCGCGGGGCAACCTTAACTGGTGAACCCACGTGCAATTTGTGAATCCACCCAGTTGGCAAGATAGGGATAACGATAGTCCTGCCCCTGATAGATTTGATAGCTGGCAAGTGTAGCGTAAACCAAACCGATCAGCGGGATAATCCCCAATGCGGAAAGCAACAACGCCCCCACGATGATCCACAACGGCAACACCACCACCCCCACCAATACCACCACCAACAACGCCCCCAGTGCGATCCCCAGCACGTACACGATAGACCCCACGACAATGGCAAACACCACCCCCACTGTACAGAGGAGTTGTAAGCAGAATGCCTGAAGGGCGTGGAAGGCGATGTAAGGAGAACGCTCTTTGAATACCAGATAGATCACCAAAGGGACGAACACCAAGAACGGAACCACTGCCACCGCGCTGGCAAACCCCGCCACCACCGTAAACCACAAGCTGGCGTGGGCAACGGTTGCCCAAAAGCGGTCATCCTCACCGATGTTGGACGCGCTGTAACTGCGCGGGGTGCGCTTGGGCTTTTCGGATTGGGGAGCAGTGGGATGATTGCCCGCGTCATCGTCTCGTCCGATGCCAGATGGGGCAGCAGATAAGCGCGAAAGACGCTCGGTTTCTCCATCATCGGTTTGCGGCGGCGTGTTCGGATGGTCTGTCATGGTGGTTTAACCTTCAACTAGCAAGCGGGATGCTTTAAGCCCGTAGTGCACTTGGGTTAGTTATGTTATTCTTGGAGTGATACGCACAAACAATCATATAAGTTGCAAAATCCTCACTGAATGGGAATGGAACGATGCTTTCAAAAATCTTCACACTCACGAAATGGCACTTGGGATGGCTCTTGATAATCAGCGCAGGGTTGGGATGTTTGGTGGCATTTAGCGTCGATTTCCTCACAATTTATCGGCAAGTTGGGTTTGATGGCATCTTTTCGTCCTACACGCTGGCGCACTTCCGTAGCCCGATGGGCATTGGGTTGGCACAGCGAGTGTTGTTACAGGCGTGCGCTGGAGCGTTCGCGCTCGGGCTTTCTTTGCTTCCACTTGGCAACCAACCTGCATAGAGGACTCTACCCATGACCACAAACCGCTTTAATCCTGCCCTGCGCTGGCTACTAGGTAATAGCCTCATGGTGATTGCGCTGGTGGTGCTGTTATTTAA
>CAIRDJ010000052.1 GCA_903877335.1 uncultured Chloroflexota bacterium
GCTTCATTGGAGACATCATCTGCCGTTATTGCTTGCAATACTTCACGTGCTTTTGGTCCCCACAAGCCCAGTGTGGAGAAGCGGGACGTGTTCTCAATGATTTGTACAGATTCATCTGCAGGCAAGTGACGGCGGAACCACAACAGATCACGCCCGATGTCGGTTGCACCGGTCACCACGCGGAAATGGTTGGTGCCCAGGCGCATGATTGTCAAGTCTGAACGAAAGCCTCCGTTGGTATCGAGGATGGGGGTATAGATGGCTTTGCCAACAGCCACATCCATTTTGGCAACGGCCATATTTTCCATGTAGCTCAACGCACCTGCGCCAACCACATCAAAAATGCCAAACGCGGAAAGATCAATCATTGCCACCCCATCACGCATGGCAAGATGTTCGGCTTGAACAATTGGCGACCACCAACGACCATCCCATTCATGGGGCATCCACAAGATTTGATCCTTGTAAGTCTCTAGCAAGTGCGCATTAGACTCATACCACATCGGGCGTTCCCAACCGCCTGCTTGGAAGAAGAACGCTCCCAATTCCTGTTGACGGGCAAAGTATGGGCTAACGCGCAAATTGCGAGAACCCTTCCATTGTTCACGTGGGTGAATGATCCCATACGTTTTGATGAAGCCTTCAGTGGCACGCGAGCGCACAAATTCGGTGCTGCGCCCATATTCGTAGAAACGGGCAATATCAGAATGATGCGGGTCAATTTCAGAATGACCATCGACCATCCACTCGGCAATCATGCGCCCAACGCCAGGACCTTCCTTCACCCACACCGCATTAGCAGACCACAGGTTCTTGACCTCTGGCGTTTCGCCCAATACGGGGTGTCCGTCTGGAGTGAGCGAGAGCAAGCCATTGATAGCATAAGTGATCTTGCCACTGATTTCTTCGGTCAACAATTCTGGGATGATCTCTTTGGCGTGGATCATTTGTTGTGCAAAGTCTTCAGGCGTGAAGGGCATTTCAGTTGGGGAAAGTTTGGCATCCTTCAGCGAGGGGATTTCATCGGGAGAAAGTACGATGGCGCGGTGTGCATACGAACCGACGTGCAGGTGTTCCCCAGTTTGATGGTTGTACATCAAGCTGTCCATATCGCGCACGATGGGATACTCAATGTGCTTTTGTGCGCCTTTGAAGAAGGGGATGGGTCCCACGCTAATCATCTGGTGAACGGCGGGATAGTTGGGGATGAACGCGCCCGCCATGCGTGCGATGCGTGGTGCCCAAATGCCACACGAAATCACCACATATTCTGCTTCTATGTAACCCTTGTCCGTTGTCACGCCTTTGATTTGCCCTTGCTCAACCGTCAGTCCAAGCACCTCAGTTTCATCATGAACGCTCAACGCGCCCATTTCTACCGCGCGATCACGCATAATCGTGGAAGCGGTGGGGGAATGAGCAATGCCGATCATCGGCACGTAAAAACCACCTACCAAGATTTTCTCGTTGATGTAGGGCACCATCTCTTTAATCTCTGCAGGCGAAAGCAAGTAGGATTCTACGCCAAATGACTTGGCAGACATCATGCGTCGCTTGAGTTCTTCGAGGCGTTCCTCACTACGGGCGACTTCAAAGCCACCGCTTTGTTGATAAATCCCTAGCTCACGATATTGACGGATGCTGTCTAGGGTCATCTGGGTCATTTCTTTAGAGTGGTCAACCGGGTACAAAAAGTTGGACGCATGCCCAGTTGAACCGCCCGGCTTGGGGAGCTTCCCTTTATCCAAAAGGACGATGTTCTTCCACCCCTTTATGGAAAGGTGGTAGGCGATGGAGTTACCAACGATGCCAGCACCGATGATAACCACTTTTGCTTCGTGTGGGAGGGGACTCATTATGTATCCTTTGATTGTGACAGTTGGCTAAAATAGTTTCAATATATACGTGATATATCAAAGGGACAGGAATGAAAAGAGTGAATTCACGCCTGCCCCTCACTAAAAGTTATTCCGATTTGATCTCTTGCTTACGACGGGCGATGAAATCAACTAGGTTATCGTTTAAGCCTTCATCCAGCGCAGGGGCTTCGTAATGTTCGAGCAAGGTTTTAGCTTGGGTGTTCGCGCGTTGAACGCTGTCTTTCGCGCCCTCCGCTTCCCATTTTTCTGCAGAGTCGTAGTCGAACAGACGCGCTTTGTAGAAGGCAGTTTTCATGTTGCGGATGGTGTGGTCTGTTCCAAGATGATGCCCACCGGGTGGCACAGTGCGGATGGAATCCATTGCCTGTGCTTCTTCGGAAAGGTCTACCCCTTGCATGAGTTTGATCCCCATTCCCACCGCTTCACAGTCCAGCACGAACTTCTCTAGGCTTGCCGAAAGCCCGCCTTCAAGCCAACCTGCTGCATGGAGGACAAAGTTAGTATGTCCCATCACCGTTGCTTGAATCATCATCATTGCTTCATAAGCAGCTTGAGCATCAGGAATTTTTGAACTCGCCAAGCCTCCGCCACTGCGGAAAGGTAGGTTGTAGTGACGCGCCATTTGTGCGCTCAAGAAGAGGGTGGTTTGGCTTTCTGGCGCACCCAAAACGGGGGCACCGCTTTGCATATCTGTGCCGGCTTGGAACGTTCCATAAATGACAGGGCAACCCGGCTCGATCATCTGGGTGTAAGCGATCCCTGCCAAAACTTCGGCGTTGGCTTGAATGAGCGTGCCGACTGGGGAAGTGGGTGCCATTGCACCAGACAGGATGAATGGGCTAATCAAGCTGGCTTGTCGCGCACGGCTATACACCGTTAGTGCGCCCAACATACGATCATCCAAACGGCGTGGGCTACTGATATTGATGAGCGAAATCAAAGCTGTGTGCTGGCGTATGGCTTCTGCACCGAAGATCATCTCCACTATAGCAACGCTATCGGCGGCGTTTTGGGCGGATGTCACCGACCCCATGAAAGGCTTATCGCTATACTTGATGTGTGAGTACAACATATCGAGATGGCGTGTGGGTACAGGCTCATCCATTGGCTCAACCACAGTCCCGCCCGAATGGTTGATGTACGGGTTGATGTA
>CAIRDJ010000053.1 GCA_903877335.1 uncultured Chloroflexota bacterium
CCAACCGTAGTTGGCACCGTTGGGCGTGCCAAAGGCGTGATAGTTGATTTCTTCGTAGGTGTTCTGTCCAACATCCCCTAAGTATAAATCCCCATTGGCACGGTCAAAACTAAACCGCCACACGTTGCGCACCCCATACGCCCAAATTTCCGCCTTGCTGGCAGGATCATTGACGAAGGGATTGTCGGCAGGGATCGCATAAGGGGGGGCATCCACATCAAGGCGCAATATCTTGCCCAAGAGCGTGCTGGTTTGCTGGGCATAATTTTGAGGATCGCCCGCGCTTCCGCCATCCCCCATGCTGATATACAAGTATCCATCCGCACCGAATGCCATGTGCCCCCCGTTGTGGTTGGGGTAAGGTTGGGCAACACGGAGCAACTCTACCGCGCTGGTGAGGTCGGCACGGTTGGGATCATCCGCGCTCACTCGGTAGCGAGCAACGATGGTATCGTGGGTGTTGGCTTCGGTGTAGTTGATGAAGAACGCGCCGTTGCTGGCAAATTGCGGGTGGAACGCCAACCCAAGCAACCCGCGCTCGGTGTAGTTGGGGTTGAGCGCGTCTACTGAAATGAGATTAGAGACATCCATGAACGTGTTGAACGCCCCGTCTGTGCCCATGACGTAGACCTTCCCACCCTGCTCTACCACGAATAAGCGATTGCTTTGATCGTTGGCATGCGTGAGATAGAGCGGACGAACCAACCCATTCAGTAAGACGGTTGCTTGAAAAGCAGCGGGATTGGGCGGGTTGGGGACTTGCGCATGTACGCCCATCACCCCAGTCAACCACACCCACACGAATAACCCTATGTGTAATGCACTAGCCTTCATGTTTCACCTTGATTTTATTCACTAGGAACGAGGGTGCCGGCGGTTGCCACCACCACCTTTTCGGGTTGAATATAATGTTGCGCCGCAGTCAGAAGTTGCTCGCGGGTGTGTGCCATGATGGAGGCTTCGTAGCCAAGTAGGTAATCTAGCCCCAAGCCAAAGGTTTCCATGCGCAAGAGCAAAGATGCCACGCCTTGATTGCTCTCTAATTGTAAGGGAAGGTGTCCGGTGTAGTACGCCTTCACATCCTCCAATTCCTCCTCCGTGACCTGCTCGGTGATGATGCGGGTGAACTCATGGAGGATGTCTTGGGTTGCCTCTTGGGCGTTCTGTGGGCTAACCCCTGCGCTTGCGCTCCACGCGCCGGGTCCGTACCCTCCCTCAATGGAGCTAGAGCAATAATACGCCATGCCCTTTTCCTCGCGCACGATGTCCCCAATGCGCCCCATCATCCCAAACTGCCCTAAGACGCTGTTGACCAGCATCGTAGCGTAATAGTCTTCGGCATTGCGAGAGGGTCCCACAAATCCTAGTTTGAGGTCGACTTGGGTTTTCCCCTGAATGGGGCGGTGAACCCGTTTGGTGGCTTCGATTATGGGGGGAAGGGCGGGGGCGATGGGTGCCGGTTGATCGGGATTATGCCAGTCCGCCAGATAGCTTGCCACCATGTCGGTGGCACGAGCTGGCTC
>CAIRDJ010000054.1 GCA_903877335.1 uncultured Chloroflexota bacterium
GACGATGGTCTCGTAAGGTTCCCCTAAGTGTTTAGGGATGTTTTCGCGGATGCGGTCGAACATCACGATGGAATCTTGAACGGAGAACCCGACCACGGTAAGGACAGCGGTGAGGAATAAGGCATCCACTTCCCATCCCCAAAAGATACCAGCGAGGGAAATAACCCCCATCATGATGAGAATGTCATGCAACATGGCTACGATGGCACATACACCATAGCGAATTGCGTTAGGAACGCGACGGAAAGCCAGCACAATAAAACCTGTGACCACAACCGATGCCGTCAATACTGCCCAAAATGCCGAGCGCGTCACCTCCCCACCGATCGTCGGCGAAACCTTCTCCCATTGTGTGCTATTTAAGTCTAAGGGAACATGCTCATTCAAAGCATCAATGATCTGGTCGCTGGTTTGGGTGTCAACAAAGTCAGAACGAACCGACCAACGATTTTCATCTTTCTCATCGGTTAAGCGCACTACTTTTTGCACGATGATGTCATCTTGTCCGAACTGAGCAAACACCTCACGAATAGCCTGTTCTGTGGTTTCGGCTTGAAACTTGAGGTCATAGATGCTTCCGCCGACAAATTCAATGCTTAAGCGAAAGGGCGCGCCGGTTGTGAAAATGGAATAGGACATCATTAACAGCCCCACTAGAACCAAAATCAAGGAGGCAATTAGATAATATCTGCGTCTTTGAACTAATTGAAACATGATTCTATACCCCTAGCGTCCAAGCGTTTTTCTCGATGTAGTGATAGGCAGATCCCATAATGAAGGAAAGAAAAGTACGGGTGACGATGATAGCGGTGAAAAGGTTTAGCACCAACCCTAACGCCAACGTCACTGCAAATGCCGAAACAATGCTTGCGCCAGGCGTTTGTCCGAAGAAAAACAAGATAGCACAAATGATGATGGTCGACGTATTGGAATCACGTATGGATGCCCAAGCACGATCAAAGCCCATTTCAAAAGCCTGATTGAGTGGTTTGCCCATGCGCACTTCTTCTTTGATGCGCTCAAAAATCAAGATGTTGCCGTCCACTGCCGTTCCGATGGAGATCAAGAAGCCAGCAATCGCGGGCAAAGTGAGCGTGATGGGAATCAGTTTGAACAACGCCAAGTTCAATACGATAAATACTAGCAAAGCAAGGTCAGCGGCGATGCCCATTGAACGGTAGTAAATCAACATGAATGACAAGACAATCATGACCCCAATGATGCCGGCTTGAATGCTCAATCGAACAGATTCTTGCCCCAAAGTTGCACCCACAATTTCGGTGCTTTCTTCGCCAAGTGGCAACGGCAAAGCACCTGAGCGTAGTTGCAAGGCAAGACGCTGAGCTGAGATTTGGTCAAAGTCACCTGTGATGCGTCCTCCATCGGTCAGCTGGCTTTGAATGACCGGCGCCGAAAGTACCTCGCCATCCAATACGATCGCCATAGGTTCGCCAACATGTTCTGCGGTGAAGGGTCCAAATATATCGGATCCCGTCTCGTTTAGCTCAAAAACAATATTCCATTGCCCGGTTTGGGTATCATATTGTTCAGCTGCCGCTGCTAAAGCTGCCCCCGTCACAACCGTTTCAAACGGCAAACCCGTCAGTGGATTGACGATTCCAACAGGTGCGGCGTTGGCTTCGACACCTTCAAATTCTGAGCGAGCCTGTTGAAGTTCCAACTGTTTGGTGGTGAGGATTGTTTGCCCTTCTAATTGCGCCACCTGTACGCCCAACCCGCTGAAGTCAACAAATTCCAGCAAAGCCGTTTGTTGAATGGTTGCCACGGCTTCTTGTGGATCGGTTACGCCGGGTAATTCAATCAGGATGCGGCTTTCTCCCTGTAACTGAACCGTGGCTTCACTCAAGCCGAGCGAGTTTACACGGCGGGAAATGTTATTCGCGGTCTCTTTCAGCTCATCCGGGGAATACGACCCTGCAGGAACTTGTGCCTGTAGCAGTATTCGTAGTCCTCCCACCAAATCTAAACCTAATGGTTGATGAATTTTCCAGTCCGCTTCCTCATCATTGTTGAAATCAAAAGAAGTGCCGTTGGAAATGGGCAACGCGATCCAAGTACATATCGCAAGCACGATTAAGATGGTGATGAGCCAGCCATAATGACGCTTCATCCTAGATATTTCCTTTCAAGTTGAGGTGAATTATTCACTTAAAGGCGGTACTTCGTTGAGTTTTTCTGCATCATATTCAGAGACGATGGAGGCAATCACAAAACGAACGATCACACCATCGGCAATCTCAACCTTCGCGATTCTATTCGATCCATCAATCTCGACGACTTTTCCGATCATCCCCCCAAAAGTGACAACTTCATCACCGAGTGAAAGGCTTCGGACGTATTTCTGTCGTTTGGTAAATTCGCGTTGTCTGGGATAGACAAAGAACGACCAGTATCCACCCATCACCAGCAACATGATCACCAACAGAAAAGCAAATTCCTGCATTCCTTAGGCTCCGTTCTAGTTCCAAACTTGAACATTTTAATCATCTATTCGCGGCATAACCATATACAAGTGGCGTAACATAGGTGATTCGTTGGATTCATTCGCTTGACCAAGCCACAGGTTGTCCTTAAAATACCAACCATACACCTAAAATAAATGAAAAAGGTAATGGAGATGAAGATCATTTTCAGTCGTAAATGGACAGCATGGATATTTAGTGTATGGATTCTGACTATAGCAATTCAACCGGCAATGGCACAAAGTTCCGGCATCTCTATTGCGTTGAACAACAATGCTGGCTCCCGTAGCAGTGTATGGTTTGTGCAAGGCGAGCCTACTTTAATAATGAATGGCTTTGACTTGACCCCCACCAGTCTACGCCTACCCGCCGTGATTGACTGGGTGGCGATTGATGTCTTCTTGCCAGCTGACAATCAAATAGCGGACGTGGTTATTTACGAGGATTCCAATGGTGGGTCTCCCGTTGATGCCAAACTTGTTGCCTCAACACAAACACGCATTAACGCTTCAGGTGTTCATCAGGTGAGTTTTTCGAACCCTGTTGTCATCAACTCGTCCATCATCTGGATTGGGTTCTATTTGCCAGTAGGTGTGCAGTTCCTTGCTGACCGCCAAGGTTCGTCTCTCCTGAGTTATTGGGCGTGGACACCTGGATTACGCTTCGATTTGACTAACCTAACCACCGCACAAATCCTAGGGCCCGCAGATGGGTCTAGCCCCGTTTCAATCAACATGGGGGGAATTACACGCATAACAGCGCGAGCAACCACTGCCAACAGTCGCGTTGCAGAAGCGTACCGTTTTGAGCAATCCAATCCGTCTCCCAGTGGTACCGATGTGCTCACCAACTACAATGGTTGCCCAACCTTGTTTTACGATCAAACCGATTTGTTAATCACCCTCAAAGGGGAAGTACAGGCAAATTGTGCAGAACTTGAATCGTGGCATTCACCGCTCGTTCCCGCAGGATACACTCGACGCAGCAACTCTCGCGGTATCGTCTATGACATCACGTTCATGAATAAAATCGGGCAAGTTATCACTCCAGACCTAGCTGGTGCTGTGACCCACTGCGTCACCCCAGCTCTTGATGAACAAGCGAAGGCAGTTGTTGGCTTGGCGCATGGGTCTCCAAAGTTATGGGAGTTCCTACCCTCGCAACAAATGGGCAATTTAGTGTGTGCTGAAGTGATACGTGGTGGTTTATTGTCGTACTTTACCCCCAATTGAGTTTACCCAATTTTGATGAACGCTCCAATTAGGGCGTTCATCTCATTTCGATAATGGACAAAACAACATGCGCGTAGAAATTAATGAGCGTCTCGTGCGACGGAACCGTTCGTTCGCGCAATATGCTTTCGTCATTAGTATGGGGATATGGTTGTTCGGGTTATTCGTCACCATGCGTCCCCTTTTGGGGGATCGTTTTGCGTCAGATAATTTGGCGTGGTTGGATGTCCTGCCAACATTTGTGTTACCGATTGGCTTGATCGTTGCGCTCTATGCTGTTCGCATGACCAACACGTGGGTACGCGAACCTCGTCCCGAACATGTTATTCGGAACGGGCTAAAAGGGATTAGCACCAAGAGCGTCCTTTATCACTACTACCACTTACCTTGCAAGCATCTGCTAATTTCTCCACAGGGTATATTCGTATTGGTCACGCTGTATCAAAGTGGGCGGATTCACATCAATGGAAGAAAATGGAAGCAGGTACGCGGGTTCATGGAGCGGTTTCTAGGCTTAATGCGGATGGATGGCTTAGGCTTCCCTTACGACCAAGCCGTGTTTGCAATGGAATCTGTTCAAAAGGCGTTAAAGCCGATCGCACCAAATTGCGAGATCAAGCCTATCGTGGTGTTCTTGAGTACCCAAGTCGAGCTTGATGAACAAAACAACGCGCTGCCGATTGTCTTTGCCGATGAACACCATCCCAAAAGCCTCAAGAATTACTTGCGGTCATTTCCAACGGCGAAGAACGGCAATCTCCCCTTGACGGTGGAGCAGATTGCACAACTTGATGACCAGATTTTGAAAAAGCAGGCTCGTTAACGCTGTGCCCTTTAAGCAACGTTTTGGGTTACTCTGCCTCGTCTTTGCGTTCGGCTTTTTCCTGCGTAGCTTTCAAATTGGGAAGTCACCCTATCGTGGGGATGAAGCGTTCACCGTTCAGTATTGGGTGATGCAACCAGTTTCTCAGACTATCCGTGACCAGCTTACGATTGATCCGCAACCGCTGGGGGCGTATCTTGCGTACCATCAGTGGGGAAAGTGGGTGGGCACAAGTGAAGTCGCGTTGCGCTGGTTGCCCGCTCTACTCAATTCGTTGGGCGCATTGTTTGCTTATCGCTTGGCATTACAACTAACCCAACGGAAATTCTCAGTTGCGTTGCTGGTGGCGATCCTTTGGGCAATCCATCCTTTTTTAATCTGGCATTCCCAAGATGTGCGGAATTATGCGCTTTGGTCAAGCCTCAGTGTGTTGAGCCTGTGGTTGGGGATACGCGCTTACGAAAACTCAACTTGGATAAAGTGGTTGGCGTTTGTTATTGTTGCCACCATCTCTAGCTACTTGTATTACTTAGATTTTTTCATGCTCGGTGCGCTACTCGTCGGCATGGTTTGGAATGCTAGGAAACAATTCCGAAGGTTGCTCATGCCGTTGAGAGCCTATATTTCTATTGGGCTACTGCTTGCACCCTGGTATTTACAACCGCGTTTATTGAGTGGGGGTGGGTATGGGGGCACAACCAGCGGTTTTCGGTTGGATAAACTGCTGGGATATTTTCCAAACGTATTGGCATTCGGTTTTCTTCCAGCAAATTTGCCGAGCTTGTGGGTGGGCACATTTGTCTTGGTCAGTCTCTGCCTTGGTTTATGGTTGCAATTCCGCACCCATCCGATGGCGGCACGGTTTTGCACCGCAATGCTGACCATCCCGGTCTTGGCGTTGATGGGCGTGAGCCTAAAATTAAGTGTGTGGGAGCCACGTTACATACTTGGCATTATTCCCATTCTGTTGGTTGTGATTGCCAGCTTCATGGTCGATGGGGCACAATCCAAGCGATACTTTGAGCGAATTATTGGATTGACGATTGCGAGCGTTTGGCTTGTCCTAAGCGTATTCAGTCTGTCCTATTTCATGAGGGATTACACAAAGTCCCATGATTGGAAGAATTTGGCACGCTATCTAAGGGCACACACCACTGCACAAGATGACTATGTGATTCAAACTGCTGCAGATGCTGCCTTTGGATACTACTATCATGTGGTTGAAAATGTGCCAACAGCAGAAACCGCTTTACCCGCCGAACCCGATCAACCTATCGAAGAAATCGAACAGACTTTAAGCAACATCGCCGAAGATCATTCGCGTGTGTGGCTTGTTGCGCAGGGCTTTACCGACTGGGCAAATTACGGCGTGGTCGAAAACTGGATGGGGACTCACCTCACGAAGGTGATTGACACCAACGTTAGCGGTTTACGGGTACAACAATATCGCACCTCGCCCATTCCGCTATCTCAACAGATTCCCCCCGTCCCCTTCGCGGATAAGGTTGCCCTGCAGGGTTACGAGGTGATTCTCCCCCCCCAACCCACTGGGGAGATTTATGTCCTGTTAAAATGGGACATGCTTCAGGAACTTGATGCACATGCCAAAACATTTGTGCATCTTGTGAATGATACGACACTCTTAAATGGTAGCCCGTTATGGAAGCAAGACGACCTTTTTCCTGTTCCCACCATGACCGACTCGACCATGACACTTGTCTATCGGCTCGATCAAATGACCCTTCTACCTCAAGGGGATTACCAGGTTCTGTGCGGATGGTACGATGCTCGTGATGGAACGCGCTGGCGCACTTCAGATACTGAAACCGCCTTTCATGTTGCCACGATTACAGTATCTGACTTGGGACGAGAAAAGAGTTTTACCCTACATTAATGCTATAGTTCAGCAAGACGC
>CAIRDJ010000055.1 GCA_903877335.1 uncultured Chloroflexota bacterium
AGTTGCGCCGTCTGTCATTGATGCCCCCGATGGCACCCGAAATTAGCCTCATCCATCATTACATTGATTGGTTGGTTAATTTGCCGTGGCATCAAATGAGTGTCGACAATCTTGACCTCAACCATGCGGAGGCGATCTTGAGCCAACACCACTACGGTCTCAAAAAGGTCAAGGAGCGCATCCTTGAACACATCGCCGTTAGGAAACTGGGGGGCGATCAAGCACAAATGCCCATCTTGTGCTTTTGTGGCGCGCCGGGGATCGGCAAGACTTCTATTGCCAAGAGCATTGCAGACGCGCTAGGGCGATCTTTCTTTCGCTTGAGCATGGGCGGCATACGCGATGAAGCAGAAATACGCGGGCATCGGCGCACCTACTTGGGATCGTTGCCTGGGCGCATCATCCAAACCATGCGCCGTAGCCAAACCATAAACCCCGTCATTCTGCTCGACGAGGTGGATAAGATGGTGACGGAATTTCAAGGAGACCCCTCTTCCGCCTTGTTAGAAGTGTTGGACCCGCAACAGAACAAACAGTTCCACGACCACTTCTTAGGCGTGCCCTATGATCTGTCGAGGGTCATTTTCATTGCAACAGTCAACGACTTAGACAATCTTTCCCCAGCGTTGGAAGATCGCTTAGAGGTCATCGAGTTTGAAGGGTACATGGATCAAGAGAAAGAGATGATCGCTCAAACCTTCTTGATTCCGCGCCAGCTCAAGGCGCACGGCATCCAAGACGTTCCGATCCACATCGAGAAGAGCGCGCTCAAGAAGATCATCCGAGAATATACTTATGAGGCGGGCGTGCGTAACCTCGATCGACGTATTGCCCAAGTGTTGCGCAAAGTCACCCGACAGATCGCACAGGGGGAAACCGCCACCCTGCACATCACGCCCCACCAAGTGGAAAAGTTGTTGGGTGCGCCAGAGTTTTTACCCAGTCGCGTCAATCGACAGGATGCCATCGGCATTGTCACGGGCTTGGCGTGGACGAGCAACGGGGGGGATGCCATGACCATCGAAGTGTTGGTTGTGCCGGGCAAGGGCAATCTGTTGCTCACCGGACAATTGGGCGAAGTCATGCAAGAAAGCGCACAAGCCGCCCTCAGCTACATGCGAAGCCGTGCCGACCATCACCAAGTACCCCACCAAGACTTTGAGAACTATGATGTGCATGTGCATCTACCAGAAGGTTCGACACCGAAGGAAGGTCCTTCGGCAGGGGTTGCCATCGCAATTGGGATAGTTTCCGCTTTCACCGAGCGCGCGGTGAGGGCAGATTTCGCTTGTACGGGGGAGATCACCCTACACGGGAGAGTGTTGGCAGTGGGGGGAATTCGTGAGAAGGTGTTGGCGGCGCAACGCAATGAGATTTCACAGATCATCTTGCCCTTGTACAATAAGCCCGATCTTGTTGATGTGCCCAAAGACAGTCTTAAAAACCGCACCCTGCATCTTGTAGACACCCTAGATGAGGTCATTGAGCTGGCGTTGCTCCCTCCGCCGGAAGAACGCACGCGCGACAAAAACCGTCAGGAACAGGAAGATGAAGCAGATAATGATGCGGAAGCGTGAGGGGCAGGTTTTGCCTTGTCGCCACATAATAGGGGCTTTGGATGCAACCCGCCGCAGTCAAGCATGACGAAAAGCATGCCTGGTACTATACTCTCCCTTCAGAGCTAGTTGAGCAAAGGTCAATCAGATGTGCCATTCCATGATAAAACCCTACTCATTGACAGGTCGAATGTTGGTGTTGCTGTTAGGACTCTTGATGAGTGCTTGTAGTGCCTTCATTGCCCCCACCACCACGCCCACTCCAACCGCCACACCCAGCGCGACAGCAACTGTCACCCTCACAGCAACGGCAACCTATACGCCCAGCGTCACCCCAAGCCCAACCGCAACGGCAACGATCACCCTCACCCCAACCCACACGGCAACGGCAACCCTCACCCCCCTACCCACCACTACGCCCTACCCTGTTGCCAATTACACGATGGACAATTGGGAATTTGTAGCAGCACCGCCCGAAATTATGGGCGGGTTGACCGTTCCCTACCTTGCTTACTTAAACCTGAATGATCGCGACGATGTGGGAGCAGCGGCACTTACCCCCCAACCGGGCACAGGGGTACAAACGCTGTACTACTTAGACCCCGCGCTTGACCGCACCTCTCGCTTAGAAATTTTGACGCTCCCTGAATCCAGCGCGAATCATCTGTATGTCTCCCCAACTGGGGATGCACTGGTGTACTTCATCGAACCCGGCGAAAGCGAGCCGATGGGACTGTACTTGCTGGATTTAATCACGGGGGTGCGGGCACGCATCTTAGAACTGGACAGCTTAGTCCAACGCGGCATCTTCAGCGTGCCCACATGGTCGCCAGATGGGCGACGCTTCGCCCTCACGCTCGGCAACGGTTACGCCACCGATATTTTCCTGTTTGATCGTGACGGATCTCCCCCACAAAATATCACCAGTGACGGATCGTTCAATCGGTTTCCGCAATTTTCACCGGACGGAACGCGCCTCGCCTTCGTCTCTGATCGGGCGATTTGCCCGTCGTGGTTTCCGAACCAACCGAACACCTGTGATCGCACCGACACCCTCCCCCCCGACGGTGGGCATTTGTACGTGGTTAACGTTGATGAGGCAACGGTTGAGGCGGTCACTACAACGTATTGGTTAACCGAGCCTCCCACATGGATAACGAATGACCGCTTAAGTTTTTCGCAAGGACAACCCGCCTTTGGCGATCCTAACCGTAGCCTTGTATGGGTGGATTTGGTGACGGGGCAGATCACCGAAGTCAACAGCAGCGCAGAACAACCCTACCTCTTAAATGAGCGGTGGTCGCCTGATGGGGAGTTGCTGGTGTACCAGGCAGCGGGCAACACCACGTCAATTGTCATAGCGGATGCCAGCGGAACGGTCTTGAACACCACCAACGAGTTCAACTATCCGCGTTTTGGTAGCACATTCTCATGGGCACTCAATAGCAACCGACTGGCAATGGGTGGGACGAACGGGCAGTGTCCGTATGGTGTCACCGTGGTGGACACGACTTTACAATTCATCACCCGAAGCAACCCCGCCCCCAGCATGTGCAACCCGCTTTATGCGCCCAATGGATTATCCATCGCTTTCACGGGGATTTCTCTCAATCAGTTTGACGGGCGCTCGGATATCTACATCGCCGGCGAAAATGGCACTGGCGCACGCAACCTCACAGGGGATTTACGTGGACAATTCACGCTCTTGGGTTGGGTTGGGGGTCAATAGTCAATTTGCCAACACACACACTATCTTTCAGAAGGGATCAAGAATGATGTCAGATTTAACTGGACGAATTGCCATCGTCACCGGCGGAAGTCGCGGAATTGGGCGGGCAATCGCAGAATCATTGGCGCAACACGGCGCAACCATCCTCATCAACTATCACAGCAACGCCACCGCTGCCGAAGAAGCTGCCCAAGCCATCACCTCAAACGGGGGCAAGGCACTCATTCGGCAGGCAAACGTAGCAATCCCCGAAGAAGCGGAAAAGCTAATTGACTTTGCCAAAGATGAACTGGGCAAGCTGGATATTTTGGTGAATAACGCCGGCATCACCCGCGATAATTTGATCGCACGGATGAAGCTAGAAGACTTTGACGAGGTACTCGACACCAACCTGCGTAGCGCGTGGATCATGTCTAAGGTGGCATCACGGGTGATGATGCGGGCGCGTTGGGGGCGGATCATCAACATCACCAGCGTGAGTGGCATTGCAGGGCAAGCCGGGCAAACCAACTACTCTGCCAGCAAAGCCGGCTTGATTGGCTTGACGAAAGCCCTTGCGCGTGAAGTGGCAACGCGCAACGTAACCGTGAACGCAGTTGCGCCCGGGTTCATCGAAACCGACATGACCAAAGAACTAAGCGAGGAACTGGTACAAACCGTCACAGCACAAATTCCGATGGGACGCTGGGGAAGTGCCAACGAGGTTGCGCATGCTGTCACCTTCTTAGCGAGTGAGCAGGCAAGCTACATCACCGGTTGCGTGCTATCGGTTGATGGTGGCATGGTGATGGGCTAAACTGCTGGGGACTGGCTCAAGCAAAGGAATCAAAAACATGCCCACTATATTCACCAAAATTATCAACGGCGACATCCCCGGTGATTTCGTCTACCGCGATGATCTTGTGGTTGCCTTCCGCGACATCAACCCACAAGCGCGGGTACACATCCTTATTGTTCCCATCAAAGAAATTCGCAACATTCAAGAAGTCACAGCAGAGGATGAAGCGATACTAGGGCGCATGCTCCATGTGGCGCGGATCGTTGCCGAACAAGAAAGCATCGCAGAAAGTGGCTACCGCCTGCTCATCAATAATGGGGCAGACGCTCATCAAGAAGTATTCCACCTGCACATGCACTTACTGGGTGGCGAAGCATTGGGTCCCTTGCTCGCTAAACGCTAGATACCAAAACGGGGAAGCAAATCAACATGCTTCCCCGCCTGTTGCGTTATCTTATTGCGCACTCAAGGCTTGGTCAATCGCCTCATTGACCGCGCTCAACGTTACGCCGATGCGTGCGCCGTTGACAGTAACGCTGGGCGTACCAACCCCACCCGCGCTCCCTGTGGGAACTTGCCCAAAAGCAGTGCGAGCGTTGTCTAGCACTTCATCAGTGGCATCACTATTGAGGCAGGCGTTATAGGCATCTACATCTAGCCCCAATGCTTCTATGCCACCGCGCAACCGTGCCCGCGTGAAGGCGGTCGCCACATATTCGCCTTGCCAAGTGAACAGCAGATCATGATATTCCCAGAACGAGCCTTGTTCCCCCGCGCAAATTGCCGAACGCGCTGCAAGTTCCCCATTGGGGATGCCCCCCGTGCCATACACTGGCACATAGGTGAAAGAGACATTATCGGTTGCCAAGCGGTCTACCAGCGGTGTAGTGACATCCTCATGAAACTCGCGGCAATGTGGACAATCGAAACTGGAGTATTCAACCACTTTCGCCACAGCATCTTCATTCCCCAAGACAGGGAAACCGCGATCACTGACCGATTGGGGGATATTGTCATATCGGGTCAATAAGTCTTCTGGAATTTCTACTTGAATCGGGCGATTCTGTAGAATGACCGCGACAGCGACCAACGCAGCTAACCCCACCACACCAATCAAGATGTAGCGATTACGGCGTTGTTGCTTCTCTTTTTTGCGTTGTTGTGCGCGTTGTTTGGTTCTGCCCATAAGAGTTTCTCCCTTACCTAAAATTTTTGCCTTTTGTAGCCTGATAGTGTAGCAAGAAGGATCCACAATTGGCAATCGTGTTCATAGATCAATTGCTACACCTATAGCCTTATGCTATCTACACCATACCGATCATCTATCAGGTTGAGGAACGGCATAACACACTCGATACACATCGAGTACAATGTAGCTTCAGTAATTTTTTACCCTACAAAGGATTTACTAGCATGAGCCAACGAGTTGATTCGTTCGGAGTGCGCGGCACGTTCATGACCCCACAAGGGGAAGTGTCCATTTATCGCTTGAAAGCACTCGAAGCAAAAGGCATCGGCAACATTAGCCGACTCCCGTTTAGCATCAAAATCCTCCTTGAGAACGCACTACGCAACCTTGACAACTACCAAGTGACCGAAGACGCGGTTTTAGCACTGGCAAACTGGAGCAAAGACGCGCCCAACAGCACCATTCCCTTCAAGCCTGCGCGTGTGATTTTGCAAGACTTCACCGGCGTTCCTTCCGTCGTGGACTTGGCAGCATTGCGGAATGCGATGCAACGTAGCGGCGGAGACCCCCAGAAGATCAACCCGGTTTGCCCAGTGGATTTGGTGATTGACCACTCGGTACAAGTGGATCGTTTTGGCAGCGCAGATGCGTTAGCTGTCAACTCTCAATTTGAATTTGAACGCAACTATGAGCGCTACGAATTTTTGCACTGGGGACAGAAGGCATTCCAAAACTTCAAAGTAGTTCCGCCTGCCACAGGCATTGTTCACCAAGTGAACCTAGAGTTCTTGGCAAATGTGGTACAAGTCTATGCTGACCCACTGGGTGGCATGGTTGCCTTGCCAGATAGCGTGGTGGGAACAGATAGCCACACCACCATGATTAATGGCTTGGGCATTTTGGGTTGGGGCGTGGGTGGTATTGAAGCCGAAGCGGCAATGCTTGACCAACCCATCTACATGGTGATGCCAGAAGTGATCGGCTTCAAGCTGACGGGCGCATTGCCCGAAGGCGCAACCGCCACCGATTTGGTCTTGGTGGTCACGCAAATGCTCCGCGCCAAAGGCGTAGTCGATAAGTTTGTCGAATTCTATGGCGCAGGCTTAAGCAGTATGTCCTTGCCCGACCGCGCCACCATCGCCAACATGGCACCCGAATATGGCGCAACGATGGGTTTCTTCCCCATTGATGATGAAACCTGCCAATACCTGATCCGCACCGGGCGCGATGAATCCTTAGCCCAGATGGTTGCCGAGTATGCCAAAGAACAAGGCTTGTTCCGCACCGACGACACCCCCGATCCAGAATTCACCGACACCCTCGAGCTAGACCTCAGCACGGTTGAGCCAAGCATGGCAGGACCCAAACGCCCCCAAGACCGCATCGTCCTCAAGGATGTACAAAGCACCTTCAAAGGAAGCCTCACCGCCCCCGTCACTGCCCGCACAGGTGGTTTCGCGTTGAGCGAGACAGCTTTAGCTTCTAGCGCGCCCGTCAAGATGGCGGAGGATGTCACGCCAGAAATTCAACACGGCGCGGTTGTGATCGCTTCTATCACCAGTTGCACCAATACCAGCAACCCCTCCGTGATGATTGGGGCCGGTTTGTTGGCACAGAAGGCAGTGGCAAAAGGTCTCAAGAGCAAGGCATACGTCAAGACCAGTCTTGCACCCGGCTCTACAGTGGTGACAGCCTACTTGAATGAGGCGGGTCTCACGCCTGCTTTAGACGCGCTCGGCTTCCAAACCGTGGGCTACGGTTGTACCACCTGCATCGGCAACAGCGGACCGCTCCCTGAACCCGTGATCGACGCGGTAGCTGAAGGCGATTTGGTGGTGACGGCGGTCTTAAGTGGCAACCGTAACTTTGAAGGGCGCATCAGTCCCCAAGTGAAGGCGAACTTCCTCGCCTCGCCTCCGTTGGTGGTGGCTTATGCCCTCGCTGGAACGGTGGACATCAACCTCACGACTGACCCCATCGGGCAAGACACCGAGGGCAACGACGTTCACTTGAGCGACATTTGGCCCACCCAAGAAGAAGTCATGACGGTCATTCAAAACACGCTCTCCCCAGCGATGTACCGCTCGCAATATGGCAACGTCTACACGGGCAATCACGCATGGAACGCCATCCCTAGCCCCGACAGCCCCGTGTTTGAATGGAAGCCAACCAGCACCTACATCAAGGAACCCCCCTTCTTCATGCACTTGAGCAAGGACGTTCCCAACATTGAGCCAATCCAATCCGCTCGCGCGTTGGCAATGTTCAAGGATTCCATCACCACCGACCACATCTCCCCTGCTGGCAACATCTCCAAAGATAGCCCCGCAGCGCAGTATCTGGTGGAACGTGGCGTGAAGCGTGAGGACTTTAACACCTATGGCTCGCGTCGTGGCAATCACGAAGTGATGATGCGTGGAACGTTCGCCAACATCCGCTTGCGTAACCTGTTGGTAGCAGGGAGCGAGGGTGGCATCACGCTACACTTGCCTTCTGGCGAAGTGATGTCCATCTATGAAGCAGGGATGCGCTATCAGGCTGAACAGATCAAGACCGTGATCTTGGCAGGCGCAGACTATGGCATGGGTTCTAGCCGTGACTGGGCGGCAAAAGGCACTCAATTGCTCGGCGTGAAGGCGGTCATCGCCAAGAGCTATGAGCGCATCCATCGTAGCAATTTGGTGATGATGGGCGTGTTGCCGTTGCAGTTCCAAAGCGGACAAGGGTGGGAAGAACTCAACATCACCGGGCATGAAACCTTCGACATTCTAGGTTTGAGCAACGATGTTCAACCAGGGCAAACCCTCACCGTAACGGCTACCGCAGGAGATGGCACAATCACCTCCTTTGAGGTGACAGTACGACTGGACAGTCTGGTAGAAGTCGATTACTACCGCA
>CAIRDJ010000056.1 GCA_903877335.1 uncultured Chloroflexota bacterium
GCATACGGGTCCGGTCAAGGGCGTGCAGGTGCTGGCGGACGGTCGCTTCCTCTCGTTCAGTTCGGACGCAACCTTGCGCTTGTGGGACAGGCTAGGCAAGTCCGTTGCGGTGTTGGAGGACTGGAATCGGGATGAACCGCGCTTGCGTGCATGGGCGCAGGCGCACGGGGTGGATGTGCTGTATCAAGATGAGCGTGACCGTCCTAACGCCCTTTTAGCCCGCCGGTACAATCACTACTTGTGGGTGCATGGGGTGGGAAACTTCATCGGGGATGCCGATTTTACCCAGTTGAATGTACAGGGGAATTGCATTGTGGTGAAAGATCGTGCAGATCGGGTGTTCATCTTGCGCCGTCGGGCAATCACGGGGTGAGCAACCTGCGCGTGGGGGCGGGGAAGCAAAAAACGCCCCCCACAACGTGAAAGGCGTTTCGTGCAACAGATGGGGCAACCGTGCTGGGAAGATAGGACTCGAACCTATAACCCCCGCATCCAAAGTGCGGTGTTCTGCCGATTGAACTACTTCCCAATAACGCTAAATAGTTTGCCATAGCACCCAGCAACAAACAAGGTAGACTTTTAGCCAACCTGCATTAAATTTTGCTGAGTGTTCATAGGTTAGCGAGGTTCTTGATCGTCTTGATGACTCGTCCGCTTCGATATTTTGCCGTGTGGGCGTGGGTGGGGTGGGTTTCCGCCTGCGCCAGCTTGCCCGCTGTCCCGTTCTTGAACGAAGCCACCACCCTGCTTCCCCAACCCGAAACCCCCACCACGGTCGTGAGCAACTTTTTAGAGGCATGGAACGCCCAAGACTGGGAAACCGCCTATGCGCTCTTAAGCACGCAAAGCCGTCAGCTTTACCCCCCCGAACAGTGGAGCGGGTTCTATCAAAATGTGCACGCGCAAGTGGGGTTCACCGGCTTAACCTTCACCCTGCAGGACACCCACCTACAGGGACGCTCGGCAGCGGTGAGCTATGCTGTCGCGCTCCAAACCGAGGTCTTTGGGGAAATCCGCGACGACGGGCGCACCATCCGCCTGGTGCAAGAGCGGACGGGCACCACCGAAGCGACGGTCGAGCGGTGGTTGATCGCCTGGACGCCGATGGACATCTTCGAGGGACTGACCAACGACGCGCTCATCAACGCCACCAGCTCTTACGCCCCGCGCGGGAACATTTTTGACCGCAACAAGCTCCCGTTGGTGGAAGAAGGCGGGACGATGGTGGTCATGTACGCGCTCCAGGATAATATGGCTTCGGTGGAGGACTGCCTCGCGCTGTTAAGTCCGCTGGTGCATCTTCACCCCAACTTACTCCAGCGCACCTTCCAGAACTACCTTTCGGATTCGCTCTTCTACGTCGGGGAAATTGACACGGTGACAGAAGCGGAAAACCGCACCGCCCTCCAAGAGACGTGTGGCTTAAGCCGTGAGAATGGCACGCTGGTCCCGCGCACCACCCGCGCCTACTATGGCAGTGGGGGGGCGGTTCACGTGACCGGGTATGTGTCTCCCCGTCAAGAATCCGATAATGTGGGCAACCGCGATCTGGTGGGGCGTTCGGGCATCGAAGAGACGCTTGACCAGGAGTTAGCAGGCAGACCGTCGCGGTTGCTCCAGATCATCGCGGATGGGATTGTGCTGCGGGAGCTGGGCAAATCGGAAGGCACGCCCCCCCAAGATGTCACGCTCACCCTTGACCGTCGCCTGCAGCTTGCTGTGGGGGGCATCCTCTCGGAGTCATACAGCTTAGCAAGCGGCAACTGGGGATCGTTGGACATTTCGCCCGGCGCGGCAATCATCATGCTGGAGGTCAACACGGGTAAAATCTTGGCGATGGCAAGCTACCCC
>CAIRDJ010000057.1 GCA_903877335.1 uncultured Chloroflexota bacterium
ATGAAGCCGAACAATCGGACGAATGAGCTTTCAATTCTCGCTGGATGACTTACAATTCTTGATGTCGGATGCAGGGCAACAACTGCTGACCGAGTGCCATCACCTGCCTGCAGAGGATATGGCATTAACCAGTTGGTTATCCAAAAAACGAAGGTTGCATTCTCCCCAGCAAACCGCTGCAGTTTTAGAAACGAGCCAACTACGCCGAATAGCTGTGCGCAAATGGGGCGAACATGCCTCACAGCTCTTCTTCACCCGCGATGCCCTCGAGCAGGCGAGTGATCCGCTGGTGCGTGCTTATCGCGCCAACTTGATTACAACCGCGCGAGTGGTTGATGCTTGTTGCGGGATTGGTACAGATGCGATTACATTTGCGCAAATGGGCAAACAAGTACAAGCGCTGGATACCGACGCGCTTCGCTTGGCGATGGCACGCCACAATGCTCGCGTTATGGGGTGTGAGATCGAGTTTATTGAGGCGGATGTCACTTGGTGTGCCTTTGACAATGAAGTAGTTTTCTTTGACCCTGCTCGCCGTGATGCGCGCGGCGCGCGCCTTCAGCATGTGGAGCACTACATCCCGCCACTTTCCACCTTGCGTAGGTGGCAACATGCCACCCACATATACGTTAAGGTGTCACCCGGGGTGGAACTTCAAGAGCTGTCCTCCTATAGGGGTACGCTATTTTTCATCTCAGTAGAAGGGGAGTTAAAAGAAGCGTTGTTGTCCTTTGACCCCACACAACCAACCCTTAATCGTGTGGCGGTGCGCTTATCCGTTCACCATCCCCCCATGCAGTTTGTTTCAACCGAGACTTTTGCTACCTTCCCTTTAACCCCGCCCATGTCATGGATTCATGAGCCGGATCCTGCGATCTTACGGGCCGGCTATGTGCAACACTTAGCACAGTTGCTTGGCGCGTCTATGCTCGATCCAACAATTGCTTATTTGACAACTGAGCATATTGCACAAAGCGAATGGATACGCTCATGGCGTGTAGTAGAGTGGATGCCATTCAACCTCAAGCATCTTAAGCAACAATTACGGGCAAGAAGCGTTGGTCACGTGACGATTAAAAAACGTGGGCATCCTTTGACACCCGAAGCATTGCAGGCAAAACTTAACCTCAAGGGAGACGAGTCCCTCACGCTCTTTTTGACCAAAGTTAAAGGTATTCCTGCTGTTATCTTGTGCGAAGATCAACAGGTTGGTTAATGAAAAAAGGCTGTTCTCTGATAAAATCCAAGCATCTTTGAAACAACCTGTAGAATGTTCCGAAAGGATAAGTGGGTGATGTATAGTGTACCTCAAGGGGCGCGTCAACCGTTGATGTTGAGCTGGGCAGACATAGATCAATTGGTGGATGTCCTTATTCCACAAATCAAGGCAGTTGGCTCATTTGATGCAATGGTCATGATTACGCGCGGTGGGGTGATTCCTGGCGGAATGTTGGCGGAAATTTTGGACATTCAGCACTTATTGACTGCTGCAGTTGATTTTCACTTGGATAGCAATCGCTTGGTATCGTGGCCCACTTTTTTACAATTTCCCGATGCAGCTTTGTTGGATAAGCGGCGCACGTTAATCATTGATGATGTTTGGGGAAGCGGACGTACTAGCATTTCTGTGCGTGGGCGCGTGGTTGCCGCTGGCGGTCAACCCTTCAATTGTGTGTTTCATTACAACCCATACCGCTCGCTATTTTCAAACGTAGCACCTGATTTTTATGGGGCGGTGACAGATACCTATGTGGTCTATCCGTGGGAGATCGACCGCGGATTGCGCGGGATTCCAATGGGTAATCCAGAATTAGGGTGAGAAATTTCAATTGCATGAGTTCTACGTTTCTTACAAGGCTTTTAGTGTGTTTGCCTAATATGGTGGTATAATGAATGTTAAGTTCGATAGATGTTCGTCCCCTCCTTAAGGCGGCAATAGTTGAGGGGGGTAATGTGAAAGGAGACCGGGTGGTTACGCCGTCATGAATTAACCTTCTTATCCCGGAGTGTGATGACCGACAGCAGTCATATTGAAAGTTTTGCAGAATTATTTGAGACCTCTTTTGCTTTTTCTCAACCTATTCGAGGTGAAATTCGCAACGCGACGATCTTACAAATCTCTGAACGCGAAGTCATTGTTGATATGGGTGGCAAACGAGATGGTATTGTGCCAGCACAAGACCTTGAGCGCCTTGATGCTGAGTATCGTAATTCATTGAAAGTGGGCGAGGTGATCCCGGTCTATGTGATGAATCCACGTGACCCAGATGATAATCTCATTGTTTCTATCAACATGGGGCTACAGCGTAACGACTGGGATAAAGCGCGCGAACACTCTAAGAGCGAAGAGCCTCTGGTGGTCTTTGTCACCGGCAGCAATCGGGGTGGCATCCTCGTTCGTTGGAATCGCCTGGAGGGCTTCATCCCTAGCTCGCATCTTGTGTCGGTTGGGTTCACCAGTCGTGAATCCTGGAGTGATAAGGTGGGGGAAAAGCTCAAGGTTAAGGTGATTGAGGTTGACCAAGATCGTCGTCGCCTGATCTTTAGTGAGCGCGAGGCACAAAAAGAACAACGCGCCAAACTAAAGGCGAAATTACTCGCCGAACTTAAGGAAGGGGATGTGGTTCAGGGCACGGTTACAGGGTTACGTGACTTTGGCGCGTTCGTTAATTTGGGTGGTGCAGATGGCTTAATCCATGTGAGTGAGTTGGCTTGGCATCGGGTCGATCATCCGCGAGACGTTTTGGAAGTGGGGCAAGTGGTCGATGTCTACATCCTCACCCTAGACCGCACCACCAACCGCATTGCCCTCAGCCGTAAACGATTGCTCAGCGATCCTTGGGACAACGCTTCTACTAACTATCATGAAGGGCAGTTGGTGGATGGCACCGTTACCAATGTTGTGGATTTTGGCGCGTTTGTTGCTTTGGATGATGGGCTAGAAGGGTTGTTGCATCTTAGCGAAATGGGTGACGGCTCGTTGAAAGAACCCCATTCCTACCTTAAGAAGGGCGATCGGCTTGTCCTACGAATAAGCCACCTCGAACCCGAAAAGCGGCGGGTTGGGTTTACGCAGCGTTGGGGAACGGACGAGCAGGAAGCAAATGTAGAAGCAGGATCAGAATCAGCGACTGCAACTCCGACGGCAAATGACAATCTGTCTGAGTAAACTCCTTCTATATTGTTGACACTATTTTAGCTTGAGGATATAATCTCACGCGGCTAGGCATGAGGCGCGTGAGTAACCTCTACTTTCGTGTGCCTCCTTTGCGCCTAACACCTCAATTCAGGTATGTAGTAGCCCATTCTGGGGGGACTTAGTAATTCTTTTATGCACGCAGTAACTGGTTTAGACACCTTTTCCTCTGAACTTGATTTTGCCGCTTTGCTTGATGCCACTTTCGATAACACCAAAGTAGAACGTGGTGACATCATCGAGGGGGTGATTCTTGCGATTGACAATCAAGGACTTATTGTTGATGTCAATTTAATGCGAGATGGCATCGTACCTCGCCGTGATTTGGAACGGCTAGATCCCCCCCCACAATTTGAAGTCGGGCAGATCATTGACGTATCCATCATCAGGCTTGAAGATGACGATGGCAACCTGCTCCTTTCTATCGCACAAGCCCAACAAAACGAAGACTGGAAAAACGCCCAACGCCTGATTGAAAATGAAGAGGTTTGGGCAACTAAGGTTGCCGAAGCCAACAAAGGTGGTTTGATCGTCTTGTTTGGAAATCTGCGTGGCTTCATCCCTGCCAGTCACGTAGCAGACTTACCCAGAGGATTAGACGACGAAAAACGTTTTGACTTTCTCAAGGACATGGTTGGTAAAACGATCAACACCAAAGTGATCGAAGTGAATTATAAGCGTCGTCGTTTGGTGTTTAGCCAGCGCGAGGCACAACGCAATAACCGCGAGGCACGCAAAGAACTCCTGCTTTCTAATTTGGCAGAGGGAGATGTTTTGGAAGGTGTCATCAGCGGCTTGCGTGATTTCGGCGCGTTTGTTGATTTAGGAGGTGCGGATGGCTTGATTCACATCTCCGAATTGGCATGGCATCGCGTCCAAAACCCTGCCGATGTGGTGACAGTGGGGCAACGGGTAAAGGTGTATGTCTTGCGCCTCGATCAAGATGGCAAGCGCATTGGCTTAAGTCTGAAGCGGTTGCAACCAAACCCATGGGCAGAAATTGAAGACCGTTATCATGTCGGGCAGATGATTGAAGGCAAGATCACGCGCTTGTCTAAGTACGGTGCTTTTGTCACCCTGGAGCCTGGTGTAGAGGCGTTGCTCCACATTAGCCAATTGGCTAACACGATGGTCAATGACCCATCGGAAATTGTTGCTGTTGGGCAGGTCTTGATGATGCGCATCATCAGCATTGAGGTTGAGAAGCAACGCTTAGGGTTGAGCATTCGCAATCTGAGCACCGCCACAACCCCAGAAGCTGTGATGGAATCTCACACTAGCCCTGTTGAATTGGCGACAGTATAATCATAGACCGTTTTCTTGATAAAACCCTGCGCTACCACTAAACGTGTGGCGCAGTTGTTTTCAAAATCCAACATAGGGAGGAGGTGAGTAGGACACAATGGCAACCGTAAAACTAAAACCAAACGAATCCCAAGAATCGCTTTTGCGCCGTTTCCGCAAGCGTGTCACCAATAGCGGTGTCTTGAGCACAGTACGTCGCAAACGCTGGCATATTTCTAAGAGCGAATTGAACCGTATCGAAAAGAAAAAGGCTATCCGACGAGCACGTCGTCGCCAACGAAAGACATACGTTCGCTAAACTGATTCTTGTAATTCCCCCGCTGTCACATGGGATGGCGGGCTTTCACGATGTAGGTAACTTGATAGGTGCTCAACCCTAAAGGAGGGATATGGCAAAGAACGATAACAAAATTGAACTAGATGGCAAAATTGTAGAAGCATTGCCCAACACACAGTTCATGGTCGAACTGGACAATGGGCATCGCGTATTGGCATATTTATCTGGAAAAATGCGGAAATTTTATATAAGAATTCTTTTGGGCGACCGTGTGCGTGTGGAGTTGAGCGAGTATGATATGGCTCGTGGGCGCATCACCTATCGCTTCAAAGACGGTGTCGCTGAATAATCACTGCAGACATTGAACAAAAGTTGGCGTTGTTTTGAATTTTTTCAACCATACACCTTTTGGTAGCTCCTCAAGGTTATGGGTGTTGTTTATATTTTTGCTGGGGATGTTCTCCAGTCGCCTCATTAATCTCACTGCGCTACCGCTTCACATGGACGAAGCCCTTCACCTCACCCGTGCGGTTGAAGTGTGGAATGGTCATCCGTTTTGGCAAATCAACGATGGTAAGATCATCAATCATTGGTTGATCGCTCTGTTCTTCCCACAAACTAGCCCCGTGTTTGTGGCGCGTATCGCCACTGTTTTAGTGGTCATGCTGGGTTATGCCGGTGCGCTTCGCTTGGCACATCTGTTAGGCGGGGAGCGTGCTATGTGGGTGGTGGGGTTATTGTGGTTGATGACCCCGTACCTGTTATTTTATGAGCGCATTAGCCAGAGTGATGCTCAAGCTGGGGCATGGGTGACGCTTTCCATCCTGTTTGCTGTCATGCAGGGGCAAGATCGGCGAGTGTTCAGTGTGATCCTGAGCGGCTTGACTTTATCTATAGCCATCCTCTTTAAATTCACTGCCGCCCCCTATTGCTTAACAGTCGCCTTCATCATGTTGGTGGTGAACCGCCAACCGTTTGCACAACGCATCCAAGAGTTGATGCTTATTGCGGGGTTGGTCCTGACTGGTTTCATTCCCCCCATGTTGTATGTCTGGCTTAAGGGGGATGATTTCTTTCGCGTTGCCCTAGAGTGGGTTGGCATCGGCGGGCAAAGCGTTTCTTCCATCAGTGGGAGTGCGTTGGCGTGGAACAACCTCCTGCGCTTTTGGCAACAACTGATTGGCTTTGGGGAGTGGGCATGGATAGGGATTGCCGTGTTAGGGGTAGGGTTGATAGCAGTGGCATTGTGGGGAAATAGAGCACAACGCCTGATTTTAGTTGCTGTTCTCTTGCCCTTGTCGATCATGATTGTCGTGAGCAAAGTCATTTATCCGCGTCACTTTGTAGTGACATTCCCGCTGATTTGGGTGATGGCGGCGGTTGGGTGGAGTCTAATCCTTAAGAAGCTAACCGTAGCGATTCCGCTATCTGTTGGGTATGGAGGCTTAGGCGTGGCATGTGCGCTTCTGGGCGCGGGTTTCATGCTCCGTTTGCTGACTGACCCCACTCAAGCAAAAGTCCCCGTCATCGTTCAGCAAGAATTTTTCTCCTCACATAGCTCAGGCTATGGTCTGCGCGAGGCAATGGACACCTTGCCCAGCTTGGTGGACGCCAGCTATCCCGTCATTGCCAGCATGTTCCCGCCGAGTTGCCGACGGGCGAACTTCTACGCGGTGCAGGGCTTCGAGTTAATTTGTACGGATGCTCCAGCGTTGGAGAGGCTCGACCAAGAATTACAGCACTATGGGCGGGTTTATGTCCTGACAGAACAACGTGGGGAAATTGGCGCAACGCCCGAAATGTTGCAGGAAGTGGGGGCAGTCACCTTGTTGCAAGAATTCGACCGCCCCTATCAGGATAACCCCGCAATTGGGCTATACCAATTAGATCAATACCCTACTACACCCTAACGGGGTTTCTCTCCCCAATGGATGGCAATTGTGCCGAACATGAAGGTCTTGAAATCCACTTGATGGAATCCCGCACCTTCGATGAGTTTGACCAACTCTTCGGGCGTCTTGAATAACTGGGTGGATTGTGGCAAATATTGATAAGCGTCTTGTTGTCCGCTGATAAACCCGCCCAATGTCGGAATGACATAGTGTAGGTGAATGTTGATGAAGGGGCGGATTAAACTCGGTGGGGGCGGAGAGCTGTCCAGAACCACGAAACGCCCGCCCGGACGAAGCACACGATGAATTTCTTGTAACGACTTAGGAATGTCGGGGACGTTACGGAGTAAGTAACCTGCTGTCACCGCGTCAAATGTATTGGTATCGAAAGGCAAGTTCATGGCATCTGCACCGGACCAAGCCACCTTGCTACCCATCTCGCGCTGTTGTCCGACATGCATCATCGGCAAGGCGAAGTCTGCCGCAACCGCTTGTACGCCGGGAACTTGTCGCACTGCCTCAAAGGCAATGTCACCTGTACCGCTGGCAATGTCCAACACCGTGCTATCCGCTGTGAGGTTGGCGCGTTCAATCACGAAGCGTCGCCACGCACTATCCTGCCCCGCTGTCATCAAAAAGTTGATGAGGTCGTATGTTTCGGCAATTCGACCGAACATACCCTTTACGTATTCGTATTTCTCTTGCCCGTTCAGTGTTGCATTGACCATGCTAGTTTTGCTCGTCTAGGTTCAAATTGCCTACAATTATATCGGTCATGAGATGGTCTGCAGATAAATTCTGGGTGAGACTACGCTATAAACGGATGGTCTCAATTGCCACCCAATCCCCTTGATAGCGCACGTTTTGAGTCGATAGCCCAATCAGAGCGAGTGCCTCGCGCACGGCGTGTTCTTGTGACCGAATGATCCCACTGAAAATCGCGCTCCCGTTCGGCTTAACGATGCGCTCTATGCCCTCTTCACAGAGCTGTAGGATGATCCGCGCGAGGATGTTGACAACTGCCACATCGTAGGTTGCGCCCATGCTCAAAACTTCTGCTAGGCTACCTGTAACCACTTCCACCCCCTGCCCAACCCGATTCAGCACAAGATTCTGTTGGGTGACAGCGGTGGCAACCGGATCAATGTCTACCGCTAGGACGTGTTCTGCCCCCAAGCGATGGGCAAGAATGGACAGAATGCCAGAACCACAACCCAAGTCTAAAACGATTTGCCCTGACAAAGCATGATCCTCCAGTGCCATTAGGCAGAGTTGGGTGGTGGCATGTGTGCCCGTGCCGAATGCCATCCCCGGATCCAAGATGATCTCTATCTCATCAGCCTGCAGAACATAATTTTCCCACACAGGGCGAATGATAATCCGCTGTCCTATCCGAGTTGTGTGATAATGTTTCTTCCAGGCATCTGCCCAGTCCTCTTCAAAGACTTGGCGCACTTTGGGAAGGTCTGCTCCCAGTTGAGCCAACTCCAGCGAAATCTGTTGAAGGGGGGCATCCGTCTCCTTGAGGTTGGAAAGATAACCCAAAACCGTGACATGGCTTGGTTGAATCACATCGGTCTCATCGACAGCATCTTGGGGGAAGGGATCATGCTCAACTGCTACGCCCTGATGACAGTGCGACTCAAAAATGGCATATACCGCATCAACCAGGGCTACTGGAATCCGAACAGCGAGTTCTGTCCACGACATGGCGGTCCTCTGGTTAGTTGCTCTCGTTGCCAAAGAAGGTCATGACGCGATCAAAGAAACCACGTCCGGCACCGTTCGGTTGTGGTTGAACATCATTTCCCATTGTTTTTGCCAACTCTTCAAACAAAGCCCGTTGTTGTGGGGTGAGGGTGGTCGGAATTTCTACCGTGATGTAGACCAATTGATCCCCCCGCCCAACGCTACTTCCGTCGCTACGCAGACGGGGTGCCCCGCGCCCACGTAAACGGAAGACCTTGCCCGTTTGGGTGCCAGCTGGGATGTTCAATTCAAGGTTGCCCTCTACAGTGGGAACAACCACCTTATCCCCCAGTGTGGCTTGTGGGATGTTAATGGCAAGATCAAGAATGATGTCATTTTCACGCCGCTTGAAATATTCATGTTCCATGACATGCACAACAACATACAAATTCCCCACGACCGCATCAACCGACTCGCCAACATCACCACCGCCACGCACCTGAATTTGTAGCCCCTCGCGCACGCCTGGCGGAATTTGAACGATGCGCTTCACGCGCTTACGAAGCCGTCCACTACCGCTACAGGTTTTACACGGATTGGCGATGATCGTCCCTGAACCGCTACAAGTTGGGCATGTTGAGGAACGCACCATCGTTCCTAGGAATGTTTGTTGAACGCTTTGGACTTCACCGCGCCCACCACACGTACTGCATGTGGCGGCATGAGAGCCTTCCGCCGTGCCAAAACCTTGACACGTCTCACAGGTTTCTAGCCGTTCATATTCTACTTCTTGATCGACACCAAAAATGGAATCTTCAAACTTGATGGTGACATCTACGCGACGATCTGCACCGGGCTTTGGTCCCCGCCGATTGCTCCCACCAGCGCGTACCCCTCCAAAGTTATTGAAGAATTCTTCAAAAATATCTTCAAACCCAACCCCACCAGCAGTCCTGCCGCCGGTAGCACCCACACCAGCGTGACCAAAACGATCATAACGCGCGCGCTTTTCATCATCGCCAATAACTTCGTAGGCTTCGTTCAACTCTTTGAACTTTTCTTCAGCATCCGCTTCTTTGCTCACATCAGGATGATATTTGCGCGCAAGGTTGCGATAGGCTTGTCGCACTTCATTTTTGGAGGCGTTTCGGGATACGCCCAGTACATCGTAGTAATCTTTAGCCATCTGTTACTCTCACTGATTGTGTCGTGCTTATGAACTAAGTGTAAGCTAGATGCGATAAAATGAAAACTGCGTGGGCACGGAAAACGACCCACGCAGTGAAAATACTCAGCTTGAAAGCACCTTACGCTTCGGAATATTCCGCATCCACTACGTCTTCATCCTTATTGGCACCAGACGGAGCAGAGGAGTCGCCTTGTTGATACATCGCAGCTCCTAATCCCTGAATGTGCGTGCTCAGTTCATCTGTGGCATGCTTGATGGCTTCCATTTTGCCGCCGCTCTTCGCTGAATTGACTGCTGCAATCAACTCGGTGGTGCGTGCCTTGTCTTTGTCGGCGAGTTTATCGTTGAAATCGCGCAGCAACTTTTCTGCCGTGAAGATAGTAGAATCTGCCGTGTTCATCACTTCGGCGATCTCCTTCTTCTTCGCGTCTTCCGCTGCAAACTTCTTTGCTTCTTCCACCATCTTTTCGATTTCAGCATCTGACAAACCACTGCCTGCGGTGATGGTGATCTTTTGCTCACGACCGGTTGCCTTGTCTTGTGCGCTCACATTCAGGATGCCGTTCGCATCAATATCAAACGTCACCTCGACTTGAGGTACACCGCGTGGGGCAGGAGGAATTCCATCTAGGATGAACTTGCCAAGAGACTTGTTATCGGATGCCATCTTGCGTTCACCTTGTACCACATGAATTTCCACCTGGGTTTGGTTATCCGCAGCGGTGGAGTAAACTTGGCTCTTGCGCGTAGGAATGGTGGTATTGCGTTCGATGATGGTGTTGGCAATCCCACCCAATGTTTCTACCCCCAAGCTGAGCGGTGTAACGTCGAGCAGCAAGATGTCCTTGACATCGCCGGCCAAAACCCCCGCTTGAATCGCTGCGCCCAGTGCCACAACTTCATCAGGATTGACACCTTTGTGTGGCTCTTTCCCGAAGAATTTCTTGACCGCTTCGATGATGGCAGGCATACGGGTCATCCCACCCACCAAGACCACTTGGTCAATTTGAGTTTTGCTCAGGTCGGCATCTTTGAGTGCCAACTCGATGGGTTTGATCGTGCGTGTCACCAAATCGCCCACCAGGTCTTCCAACTTAGCACGGCTTAGGGACATGTTAAGATGCTTGGGACCGCTGGCATCCGCTGTAATGAAGGGTAGGTTGATGTCGGCGGTGGTGGTAGAGGACAAGACGATCTTTGCCTTTTCTGCCTCTTCCTTCAGGCGTTGTAGTGCTTGGCGATCTTGACGCAGGTCGATTCCATTTTCGCGTTGGAACTCGTCTGCAATCCAGTTGATGATGCGCTCGTCGAAATTGTCCCCACCAAGGAAGGTATCCCCGTTGGTGCTACGCACCTCAAACACGCCGTCGCCAACTTCAAGGATGGAAACATCAAACGTACCCCCACCCAAGTCATAAACCGCAATCACTTCATTGCGTTTGTTGTCTAGCCCGTAGGCGAGACTGGCAGCAGTAGGCTCGTTGATGATGCGCAGGACATCTAAACCAGCGATTTTACCCGCATCCTTGGTGGCATTACGTTGGGTGTCATTGAAGTAAGCGGGCACAGTGATGACGGCTTGGTCAACCGTTTCCCCTAGATACGCTTCTGCATCCGCCTTAATCTTCTGCAAAATCATGGCAGAGATTTCAGGGGGGCTGTAGGTGCGTCCGCCCATGCCAATTTGTACGTCGCCATTCGGAGCAGACGCCACTTTGTAGGGCACAACTTTGATGGCTTCTTGAACTTGACGGTCGCTATACTTACGACCCATAAAACGCTTTGCAGAGAAGATGGTGTTGTCTGCGTTGACAACCGCTTGGTTACGCGCAACTTTCCCTACGCGACGTTCGCCTGTTTTGGGGTCCGTTGCCACTACGGATGGAATGGTGCGTCCGCCCTCTGAAGAAGGAATGACGACAGGTTCGCCACCTTCCATCACCGCAATGACTGAGTTGGTGGTTCCAAGATCAATACCGATAATACGTCCCATGTTATTTTCCTTTGTTGTGTTTGGGTAGGCGTTATGAGTTGATGAAAACGAAACTATTCAGCCACACGCACGAGGGCGGGGCGGATAACCTTATCTCCTTTAACGTAGCCGGCTTGCAGAGTGTGGCTAATGAAGCCACTTTCTACAGTTGCATCAGGATCAATCCCTAGTGCCTGATGCTTCTCCGGGTTAAAGGGTTGCCCAGTTGGATCGACCCGTTCAACTTGATGTGCTTCTAAAATCTTGTCGAACTTCTTGCCGATACTGGCAGTCCCTGTCACCCAGGGATGGTCGTTCAAGCCTTCGGGGATATTTTCGAAAGCGCGTTGGAAATCATCAATGATAGGTAAAAGTTGCTTGATGATGTCCAATGAGGCAGAGTCAAAACTGTCTATCTTCTCGCGTTCAATTCGCTTCTTGTAGTTATTGAACTCTGCAAGGGTACGTTGCCAACCTTCTTTGTTGCGCTTTGCTTCAAGGGCTAGGGCTTCAAGATCAGTGAAAATTTCGGTAGCTTGCACTTGTTCGGCAGTTGGTTGGGTATCGTTACTGGTATGCACTTTATCCTCGCTAGTTACGCTGTTGGCTTCGTGATGATTTTCTGACGAGGGCAAGTCGCCAGAATCTGTTGCTGCTTCATCAGCAGACGTGGCATGATCCGAAACCGATTCAGGTGTTTCTTGCGGTTCTGCGGTTGGGTTCATACTTTCCGTATTCAATGCGGTTTCTCCAACGTAGACGAATATACAACTTCAGAAGCGTATTATAGCGACTGCACTGGGCGCATTTCAGTTGCCGTGTGATAGAATTACGTTAAAATTCTATCGCTTGCTGTGCGGTCAGATTTGGCTTCATCAACTGACCGTGATGATAGACGGGGAATGATAGATTTGTGCAAGAAGGATTATAGAAGCGTATCAACAATTACAAGTCAGTCGGCTCGGATTCATCAGTTTCGCTGTTGGTTTGATAGAGTTCATGCAGCATGTGCGTGATGAGTTCTCCCACATAGCGCACGGTGCTAACAGCACGCTCATAATCGAGGTGAACCGGCCCCAACACACCCAACGCGCCACTTGCCTTGCTGGGTATCCCGTAACGACTGAGTACCATTGACAAGTGGCTCATTTCTTCCCACTTGCCCTCACCTGCTATCACCACCTCAACTGCGTTGATGTTGCTATTAGAAAATTCATTGATGATGATCGAGAGAATTTTGTTCTCCTCAAATAAACGGATAGCCTGTTGCGCACCTTGCGTTTCATTAAAACTAGGCAGCATCTCGCTCAAACCGTCTCTGAAGATCGTGTGCGAAAGATCGCTCGCGCCGTCCATCAAATCGGCAATGAGGCTACAAACCTCTTGTTCAAAGACCCCCATTTGAAAACCCTTGCGACGTATGTCGTTGGCGTTCAAGCTGGCACACATGCCGTTGATGCGGTTCGCCGCGATGGAAAGGTTGTCCTGTGAGAGTGGGTCTGCTAGGGTTAGCATCTGTTGGTGTACAGAGCCGACTTGCAACACCAACACCATCAAACACAACCGTCCTTGTATGGAGATCAACTCTAAATGTTTGAAACGGCGGGTTTCGGCAATCGGATAGGTGATGATGGAGGCGGTGCGTAGCGTGCGCGTCAACTGTTGTGTTGCCATCCGCATCCATTTTTCAATGGCGAGTGGTAGGGATAGTAATTGGGTGGAAATGTAGCGTTTTTCTGACTGACTCAATGAATCAAACGACATGCGATACTTGACATAGTATCGAAATCCCTGATCGGTGGGAATCCGCCCGGCGGACGTGTGAGGCGCGTACAAATAATTCTTCTCATCCAAAACCATCAGCTCATTCCGAATGGTTGCGGGACTATACGAGAGTTGGTAAGTCTCCTTAAGGAATTTGCTGCTGACGGGTTCAGGGTGATTGATGTACGCTTGTATCACCAGAGAAAGAATTTCTTCTTGCCGTTTGGTAAGTTCTGGTAGGTCTAGTCTGTCAGACATCTTGTAAATATCAACGCGAAGTATGGTTGTTCACTGCTGTGCATGATACCATCACGAGCGATTCTAGTCAAAATCCATAAGGAGTGCTGGTCAAATGGGTCAAGGAATCCTTGAAATAACCGCTAAAAATTTCGATAAAGAAGTGAATGCTTCTGAGTTACCGGTGTTAGTTGATTTCTGGGCAGAGTGGTGTGGTCCGTGCAAGATGATTGCTCCGATTGTGGACGAAATTGCCACTGAGTATGCAGGCACCTTGAAGGTTGGCAAACTTGATGCCGACACAAATCAAGAGTTAGTGATGAATTTTGGAATCATCGGCATTCCCACGCTGATCTTGTTCAAGAACGGGGAACCCGTCGCTCGCATTACAGGTATGCAACCCAAGGCGAAAATCCTCAGCCAATTGACCCCCCACCTAACCTAATCTAAGTCGGGTTGTATCGGGCTGTAGACCCCATATTGGTGATTTATAGCCCGATAGAATTCAGTTCATCGGTTGATCTTCAACTGCGAAATAGCAGACTCTGCTGTCTGTTCCCCTTCCTAACTGTCCATCTATATAGCCTCGAGTGTGAAAGACTCCACTAATGGGCGGTTGCCAAGCCCGTCCCGTTCCAGAATGTTCCTTAGACAAATCATTCCTGCTTTTGAA
>CAIRDJ010000058.1 GCA_903877335.1 uncultured Chloroflexota bacterium
AGCGGGTTTACATCGTCGAAATGAACCGCGATGGACACCTGCGCGAGATCCTGATGGTAGAAAAACCCGAACTGGCAATCAAGAATTGTTGAGCATTTTCTATCCCCCAGCGTTTGACATCGCGCCCACGTAAATAGGGTTTAATCACCTCCGCACTACGGGGATCACGGGCTATCAGGTCATTGCGTGTCTTAAGGTCAATCACGAACGCTTCATTATAGCCTGTCTTAATGCCGTAGTAGATCGCGCCGTTGACATATTCGCCTAACGGGGTGCTGTTGTGCTTGAGTTTGTCCAGCAAGCTGGCGTGTTGGTCGCCCCCTAGCTCCCACTGTTTGGCGGTCAAGCGGTGGCGTGGCACGGCGTGCGCTTGCTCAAGGTGATGCTCAAGCGATTCGGTTGCATAAGTAGGGAGCGAACGCGCTTGGGTGACGGTGGGAGGGGGCAAGGGTTGCGTGCTTTTGTGCAGGGTGAAGATCAAGGGATAGGTTGTGGCATCGGCAAAGACGGGCAAGTCGCCAAAGTCAATGAGTTGCTCCACCTTGTCCGCTAAGTAGCCTCGTAAGTTTTGCCCATACTTGGCGCGTAGCCACTTGTTGGGGAGGATGTAGCCCAAGCGTCCGCCCTCTTTCAACAGGCGGAAGCCCTGTTCCACGAACGGAACGTATAAATCCGCCGTGCCGTTCATCGTGGTGTAACGCGCTTGGGCATACTCCTTGAACGTCGCGGGGAGATACTCTTGACGCACATAGGGGGGGTTGCCCACCACCACATCAAAGCCACCTTTTGCCATCACCAATGGAAAACGGTCTTCCCACACCGTGCCCAAGCCTGCCCCTGCCACCTCATCCGCCTCGACCAGACTGTTACCGTGTTGGATGTGTGCCAGCATGGGCAACTTCTGACGCTCATACGCCGCCCGTAAGACCAAGTTCAAGCGCGTGACCTCCACCGCCTGCTCGTCCAAATCCACCCCGAACAGGTTCTCTTTGAGGATGCGCTCGCGCCGTTCGCGGTCGGGCACGGTGGGATCAAGCAGTTTGAAATGACGCTCCAACACATCAAAGACCTCGATCAAGAACGCCCCACTTCCACAAGCGGGGTCTAAGACCGTGATCTTGTGGGCATCCTTGCCCATCCGTGCCAAAACAGGGGTTAAGGTTGCCTGCACGATGTGACGCACGACGTATTGCGGGGTGTAGTAGATGCCCTGATTGTTGCGCTTGTGGGTGCGCTTGGCGGATTTGGTGGGCTTGGTCTTGCGAGCATCGGCGGGGTCGGTCGCTTTGAAACTCAAGTATTGCTCATAGACCGCCCCCAACACGTCCGCGCTTATCACGCCAAAATCATAGTTCACGTTAATCTTAGAATTCCCGTATAGCCCGTTGAGAATAGTCTCTATCAGGTTGGGGTTGTGCACCACCAATTCATCCAACGGATGCAGGGCGAACAGGTTGCTATTGTAGAGCTTATCGAGTTCGCGGAATTGGCGTAACAACTCGTTGAAGGCTTGCTTGCCCTTCGTCTTGGGAAACGTGCGCACAATTTCCTTGAGGAGCGGTTTTTCTACCCCGCGATCTTCCAACGTGCGCAAGAAGATCAAGCGGTCAAAGAACTTTTGGAGCGCGTTGTCCAACCCTGCGCGGTCGGTGGGGCGGTAGGCGCGGATGTC
>CAIRDJ010000059.1 GCA_903877335.1 uncultured Chloroflexota bacterium
CTTGGAGAAGTTCACACGCCTAACAGGGCGGATGCCCGTTCCGCCACGCTGGTCATTGGGTTATCTTGGCTCCACGATGGCTTATACCGATATGGAAGATGCGCAGGCGCAACTACTGGGCTTCGTTGAAAAATGCCAAACCCACCGTATTCGTTGCTCTGGCTTTCATCTGTCCAGTGGCTACACCACTGACCCAGATACACACAAGCGGTATGTGTTCAATTGGAATCCCAAGCGCATCCCTGACATCGAGGGAATGGTTGATGCTTTCCATTCGGCAGGCATCAAACTGCTTGCCAACGTGAAACCCTATATCCTCCAGACGCATCCCCATTATGCAAATTTAAAGGAACATGGCGCGTTGGTGTTGCAAGCGGAAGCTGACCAACCCGCGAGCATGTCGCTTTGGAGCGGTTCGGCAACGGACCGTGAAGATGGGGCACACCTTGATTTCACCCATCCGCATGCTTACACATGGTGGAAGCAACAAGCTACCGAGCAACTGCTAGAATATGGGATTGATACGTTATGGAATGACAACAACGAATATGGCTTGTGGGATGATTTTGCGCGGTGCATGGGACATGGCGAGCCGATCAACTTGGGGCAGATTCGCCCATTGTTAACCATGTTGATGGTTCGCGCATCGTATGAAGCACAGGTTGCCCATCAAGCCCACATGCGCCCATTTGTGTTGACGCGCTCCGCAACGGTAGGGATGCAACGCTACGCCCAAACATGGTCAGGGGACAACCGCACATCGTGGGAAAGCCTACGCTACAATATTCCGATGGGCTTGGGGATGGGGTTGAGCGGCATGCCCAACGTAGGTCACGATGTTGGTGGGTTTTATGGCGAAGCACCAACACCTGAACTGTTGGTGCGGTGGGTTCAAAATGGGATTTTCCACCCACGTTTCACGATTCATTCATGGAATAGTGGGGAGGTTGGCGCAACTGAACCCTGGATGTATCCTGAAGTGTTACCCCTCATTCGAGAGGCGATTGATTTACGTTACCAATTGATTCCATATTTGTACGCCTTGATTTGGGAGGCGAGCGAACGGGGTTGCCCAATCATCCGCCCCATGGTGTATGAATTCCCAACAGACCCGAATTGCACCACTGAATCCTTTGACTTTATGCTTGGCTCACACTTGTTAATTCCGTCAGTTGTGGAGGAAGGGGCGGTGACGCGCTCGGTTTATCTGCCATCTGGCAATCAGTGGTATGATCCTGCGCAGAACCAATGGTTCGATGGCGGACAAACCATCACATTGGATGCTCCCCTAGAACGCATCCCCATGCTATATCGTGGGAACGCGATCATTGCTTATGCGCCCACTGATGAAACTCGGTTGATTCGTTTCTACCCCGCTCCACACTCTGCCACACATAGCTTTACCTGTATTGAGGATGATGGCGAAACCCTTGCTTATGCACAGGGAACGCTAACGCGCCTTACGTTTGAGTTGCAGACAACGCCCGATCACATTCAAATTACCCTACACAAGGTGGGGGAATATGAGTTGCCTTATCGCTCTATGGAGTTAGAGATTATTGCGGGGGAGGATCGACCGATTGTGTTAGAGGGTGATTTCTCGCATGAGGAGCGAGTTGAATCCGACACCGTTAAGCATCGGATTCGTATCAGTTGGTAGTCAATACCTACTTCATGCCGGTGGTAGCAATCCCTGTGGTGATGAATCGCTGTAAGAACGCGAATACCACCGTGATGGGCAACAACGTCAACACGGTCATGGCGAGAATGAAATGCCACTGAATGTTGAGTTCACCCTGAAAAGCATTCAATCCGACTTGCAGGGTGAATAACTCTTGTTTGCTCAAAACAATGAGGGGCCACAAGAAGTCATTCCAACGCCACATCACCGAGAAGATGGTTAACACTGCCAACGCGGGGCGTGCCAACGGGAGGATGATTTGCCAATAGATGCGCCATTCACTAGAGCCGTCAATTCGCGCCGAATCAATCAATTCATCAGGGATCGTCAGCATGTATTGGCGCAACAAGAAGACACCGGTGGGGGTGGCAGCTCCTGGAATGATAACACCCCATAGCGTGTTGTTCATGTTTAGGTTGGTGATGACCAAATAAACCGGCACAAGAATAACGGAGATAGGGATCATCAAGGTGGAGATTATCACCACAAAGATGAAGTTACGCCCCCTAAATTGATATTTACTGAGCGCAAAAGCCGCCATGCTGTTGATGATGAGCGTCAGGATGGTGGCTAAAACCGTGACCAAAACACTGTTGCGTAAGTAAGTTACGAAGTCAAACATGCGTAGCGGTTGGGTATAGTTGTTCCAAGCGAAGGTGAGTTCATTGATCTCCGTGCGCTGATTGATGTTCACTTTGATGATCTCACTTGGATGCTGTAGGTCTACCATTTGCGCTTCAATACCCACCCGTCGCACTTGTGCCATCTCTACTTGCGTGCCATCTTCCAACGTCACCTGAAACAGCGGTAAGGGATCATCATACCCTTCAACCACTACCGAACGCTGTGAGAAGGGCAGGAAGGTGGGGGGGAATTTGGAGAGTGCTGCCTCTGTTTTGAAAGAGGACATCACCAACCACAGAACGGGACCGAACATCAAGCATGTCCCAAAGATTAAATAGGCGTAGGTTAGCACGTCGGTTATGTCAACCCGCTCGCTAAACCGTCTGCGTGTTAGGAATTGTGTGATGGTTGTCATGGCTTAAGCTGCCTCCGAACGTTGACCTAACCAAAGTTGGAACATGGTGAATGCGAACAGAATGACCCCCAACACCACCGATGCGGCGGCGGCTAAACCGAAGAAGCGTGCTTGGTTAGAGAAAGCTGTTCGGTAAATGTATTGCACCATGTAATGGGTTGCTGTGCCGGGCCCGCCCCCTGTCAAAACGAAAACTTGGTCAAACACTTGTACCGCTCTAATCAGCGACAAGACCAACACCACAAACATAGTCGGCATCAGCAAAGGTAGGGTGATCTTTCGGAAGGAGTCTAGCTTGCCCGCCCCATCCATTTGACCTGCCTCATACAATTCAGACGGAATAGATTGTAAGCCCGCCAAAAGGATGAGGGTATAGAAACCCATTTGCGCCCATGTGCTGATGAAGATCACCCAAAAGCTCATCCAATCTGAATTCGTGGTGAATTCAATGGCTTCTATCCCGAAGGCGATCAAAACCGCGTTCAGCACCCCACGACGTTGCAATATCCACTTCCAGATTAAACCCACGACGACGGGCGAAAGCAAAACGGGATAGAAGAACACACTTCTAAAAAAGCCACGTAATATGATCTTTTGGTTCAATGCCAATGCTGTGATGAGGGAAATGATGACGGTGGCAACTACCTGATAAATCACAAAGCCGAAGGTATTGTAGAACGAACGCCAGAATAAATCTTCTTGACAGGTGTTAGGATTCAGATAATCCGCACAGTCTAACAATACTTTAAAGTTATCTAGCCCAACAAAAGGACGATCATTCAAAAAAATATTCGTTCCCCCGGTGAAGGCGTAGTAGAAATTCAACAACATCGGGAACAACACGAATGTTCCGAAGATCAACAGATTGGGCAAGACAAAAACATACCCCATCCGATCTACCCCAATCCAACCTTGAATGCGATCCAACACTAGACCGATGGCGTTCAGAAAAAGTTTCGTAAGCCATATGAATGGGAAGCCAAGCCAAGTGGAAAGATGCTCGAATGGGTTCATTCGATCAACTCGGAGTTGCCCAGATGATCCTATTTGAGACATAAAACTCCTCTTTCGGAAATAGCAAAAAGAAGCTACTGATTGGAACCAGTAGCTTCTTCCTGTTTAGCTAAATGGGGGAGAAAATGGCTTATTGACCAGCTGCAGCAATAGCGGCATCGAGGTCAGCTTGTACGAATGCAATCGCTTCATCCAAGGTGATTTCACCAACGATAACTTGTTCAAGGCGGTTGGGGGTTTCACGCCAAATCACGCTGTTGAATGGGTAGCCTTGCAAAGCAATCGCGGTATCTGCCAAAGCACCGACTTGCGCGGTGAAGGTTTCGATCGCAGCTTTTGCAGCAGCATTGTCGGTTTGGAAGTCTACACCAGCGGCAGCAACACCAGAGTGTGCCGGGATGAAGAGGGTGCGTGCAGAGAATTCTGAGTACACTTCTTCACTAGCGAGGTAGTTCATCACACGGGCAACTTGTTCGGGGTATTCCGTATCTGCGATACCAGCGAGTGCAGCACCACCAGGGAGACCGGTACAAGCAGCAGGACCGCAAGGATTGGGTACGACGACCCAGTCAAACGCATCAGCAACGCGAGTGACCATGTTGTTCACTTGCCAGCTACCGCTCATGTACATCACCAATTCGCCGTTGACGAATTGATCAATTGCTGCAGCGTAGGTGCCTTGTGTGCCCACCCAAATTTCGCGCGGGGTGATTTCTGCGGCGTGCCAACCCAAAACCATCTCAGCAGCAGCACGGTATCCAGCGTCATCAACAAGGTTAACATGACCAGTTTCTTCGTTGAAGAAGGTTCCGCCCAAGCTAACAGCGGGACCTGCCATGCGATGACCAGAGCGGTCAATAGCAACAGCGTAGGGGGTGCCGGTTGCTTCTGCAACAGCGGTGGTTGCAGCAACCCAATCATCCCAAGTTGCGCCTTCACCAGGAAGTTCAACGCCTGCTTGTTCAAACAAGGTCTTGTTGACATAAGGACCGGTGATGGTCAATTGGGTCATCATCCCATAGATGCCGTCGCCGTCATCGGTGGATGGGCGCGTCCATGCGAGGGTAGCACCGAAGGCATTGTTCCAGTATTCGGCATCAACATAAGGGGAGATGTCCAAGAAGTATTTAGACAAACCACCCAAGTTGGTGATGCGTGCCATGTCGGGACCTTCGCCCGCCTCAAGTTGCAAGGGGAGGTTATCGAGGATAACTTGGTAAGCAACAGTGTCAACCACTACTTTAATATCGGGGTTTTCTGCTTCAAAACGATCCAACAAATCACGGAGAACATCGCCTTCTACACCATCGTTGTACCAAGCGATACGAAGTTCAACTGCATCTTGTGCAGCCAACGGAGCAACCATGACCAAAACAGCAAGGATGCTCAACAAAACAAACATCTTACGCATGTAAGAACCTCCAAATTATAGGGCTAATTGGGCAAGTAAAGCGAAAACTCGCTCCTAACATTGTACTGATTTAATGGGCAATTTTCCACAAAATCTAACCTATATTACTATAACTTTTTGCCTACGGATAGGTATAAAATTTGCTCATCCCAACCAATGAATGAAGGTAGTGTCATGCTAGAACCTGTGTTTGATCCGCTGACGTTTCGCACAACGGCATTAAATTTATTGGGCGAACACCCCCCACAATTCACCCCAATCCCGACTAACCAACATGCCTTGCAACAAAATGGCTACCAACTTCGACGCTTTGAATTCGACAATCACGAGGGGGCAATGGTCTTTGGCTACTTGCTCGTTCCAGACGGGATTAAGTTTCCTGCTCCTGCTGTTTTGTATCATCACTATCATGGGGGGCAATATCATCTAGGGAAGGACGAGATCTTCCTTCCGCGCGTCGGCGGACAAAGCTCCGCCAGTGCCCTCACCCAAGCAGGCTTCATTGTGTGTGTAATTGATGCTTATGGCTTCGGGCAACGCCTCCATCAAGGCACATTCAACATTCCTCAAATTGGCTTGAATGGGGAGGTCAACCTGTTCAAGCACTTCTTATGGCAAGGGAAGAATCTTTTTGGGCGGATGCTATATGATGACTGGTTGGCGTTTCAGTATCTCGTAAGCCTTCCAGAAGTGGATGCGTCGCGCGTTGGCGTGACGGGCATGAGTTTAGGTGGAACGCGCGCAACGTGGCTTTCCGCGTTAGAAGAACGGATTGCCTGCGTCGTTCCGATTGCACAGATGACGCGCTACCGAGACTTTGCCCAAAGCAAGCGTTATGATGCCCACAGCGTTTATTACTATTTGCCCAACGCCTTAAATAGTGGAATGGATATGGAGCATTTGGTCGCCCTCAGTGCCCCACGTCCACAACTCATCCTCATTGGGACGGACGATCCCCTTTCACCCATTGAAGGGGTGCGCACCATTCGGCATTATGCTGAAAAAGTGTATGCTGATGCCAATCAGTCAGACCGCTTTAAGGTGGTGGAGTACGCTGGGTTGGGGCATGTTTACACTGGCGAGATGCTTGAGACAATGGTTGAATGGTTGAAGGTGTGGCTATAGCATGACAGCACCACAACTAAACGATGAAGGAAGAACACCCATGTTTGAAACACAATCCTTAGCATTATTGAAGTCTGCTTTACGTCGCTTAGAGGAAGGTTCACCGACGCTTCCAAGTTTTCAAGCGTCGGTTGATTTACAGGCTTTAGAGGAAATACTCCATCAAGTTGCAGACCGCATGACGGACAACTATCCCTATGCCCATCCCTATTACGCTGGGCAAATGCTAAAGCCACCCCACGCGGTGGCGCGTCTGGCGTATACGCTTGCTCTTTGGATCAATCCTAACAACCATGCCTTGGATGGCGGGCGGGCAAGTTCCAAGATGGAACGAGAAGCGGTGCATGCCATAGCCAATATGTTCGGATGGCAAAGCTATTTAGGGCATTTGACCAGTGGCGGAACAATGGCGAATTTGGAGGCGTTATGGGTGGCGGGGCAATTGCACCCCAACAAGAAAGTGATCGCCTCGGCACAATCGCACTACACCCATCAACGCATTTCAGGGGTGCTTCAACTACCGTATCAAAGTGTGCCCGTTGACGTAGCGGGGCGCATGGATATGCAAGCCTTGCAACGTATCCTACAGCAGGAGCAAGATGGGGTTGCTGTGGTAGTTGCTACGCTTGGAACAACGGCCATTGGCTCAGTTGACCCGCTCCCCCAGATTTTGGATTTGCAGGCACAATACGGTTTTAGGGTGCATGTGGATGCCGCTTATGGGGGCTATTTCGCGCTTGCCGAGGGACTGAGTGAAACGACCCGTCTGGCGTTTGATGCCATTGCACAGGCAGATAGTGTGGTGATTGATCCACACAAACACGGCTTACAACCATATGGGTGCGGATGTGTTCTCTTCAAGGATGCCACTGTTGGGCAATTGTACAAGCACGATTCTCCTTATACCTACTTCACATCGGATGAGTTGCATCTCGGCGAAATTAGCTTGGAGTGTTCGCGTGCTGGGGCATCTGCTGTTGCGCTTTGGGCAACACAACAATTGCTCCCTATGGTGAAGGGGGGGCAATTTGCCCAAGACTTAAGCACGTCTTTACGAGCAGCTCGAACACTGCATCAGAAACTACAACTTGATGGGCGGTTCGTGCTGCCGCTTCTTCCTGAACTGGATATTGTCGTCTGGGGCATCCGCGCCGAACGCACCAGTGAAATGAATCAACACGCCCAACGCTTTTTTGATGAAGCGGCGCAACAACACTTACACCTTGCTTTAACCCGCTTGTCATCCGACTATTTTCGAGGCATTGATGGCGTAGAAATTGATACCGATCAAGTGGTTTGTCTGCGTTCCTGTTTAATGAAAGCCGAACATCTCGACTGGCTTGATGAGATCGTTAACATTATCATTACGGTTGCAAATAAACTGTTGTAATGTCATCCCACACTAGGGATGGATGGAGTCTTTATGAAGCGTCTGTCAACATGGTCTAGTATCTTTCTGCTTTTGCTTCTAGTTGGATTCACCCATGTTGATGTTCATTCTCATTCGGCTTCCGCTTCTGTGGCTCATCTACAAACAACACCAGCGATTTTAGGGGGAACGGCTTCACAATCAGATCGCACTAATTTACCTGTGGCGACCGTGACCAGCTTTATCCCCCTTGCTGTCGCTACCGAGGTCAGCTCCCCCGCGACGATGGACAGCATGAGCGTAACCCTTACAAGCGAGATCGGTCAAACTCAAGCTACCTATCAAACGCAGCGTAATAACCCCTTGAACGATTTACTGCTCAACCTGGTCAATCCTGCAGACCTGGCTCTAATTCCGAAGGATGAACTCAAGCAGGCAATTGAACGGTTCAATGCGCAGCAGTTAACGGATGTTACGGTTAGTTTAGATTTAGTCGCGCCAATGCGCTCAGGTGGGATGCCCTCGCCTGTTCCCCCAATGGAGACGCCAGCGTTGCAAGGGGAGGTGGCGGATCCCACTCCTGTTCCACAATTGGCAACCAGCGCGCCTGTACTTGACTCGGTTATTTTGAGCGATCTAACAGCAGATGACCTTGCACCGCTTGACCCGCTTGTGTGGGCTACCATCCTTAAGAATCGATTATTTGAGGATGTGTTGGTAATTGTGTCTGGTTTACCGTTCGATGCGCAAACTGCCATCTTACTCAAAATCAATGCTGACTTCGTATCCGATCTACCCACACCCTCCCCACAACCAAGTCCGACTCGTGCCCCAACCAACACGCCTGTGCCGACAGCAATTCCGTTGCCCACGACGACCTTCACTCCAACTGCGATCATTCCCCCTAGTGCCACTTTTACCGTGACCGACAGACCCCTACCTACCAATACCAAAGTGCCTACCGTGTTCATACCCACTGCGACATTTACCCTAACTGCTCGTCCGTTACCCACAAGCACGGTCCGACCTACGCAAGTGGTGCTCACGCCCACCTATACAGTTTCACCCCCATTTCAACCAAGCCGGACCTTCACCCCATCTCCAATTCCACCCCCGACCGCAACACGCACCCCAACACTGGTCCCAACGCCGTCTCCCACGCGCTCGTCCTAATTTCCTTCGGATGGGTTGAATCTTGGTGAATAGGGAGAGTTGTCACAATCATTCATTGAAAAAAGCACCATTGCATTCTATTCTTTAACACGGAAGCTACAAAAAATGGTTTAGGATGAAGGTCACTTTTGTGAACAACCAGCAGTATAGCTCTAGCGCAATTTATCCCCCAAGCCACAGCATTTCAGGTTTAGCTTGTATCGCACACTTGGTAAAACTTCAGGGTCACACCACACCTAGCTTTCCACAAGTGGATGAGCGTGAACTTCAACAAGCCAGTGCCTTGCAAAAAGTGGCAAAGCAAATGGGGTTGGAATCACACATGATGCTCATTGCCAAAGACCATCTGGAAGAGTTGGCGGAAATAAATGCCCCCATCCTCATCCCCTTGCTTTCTGAGAGGTTGAATCAAGTTGAGTGGGCGATTCTTTGGAGCAAACGAGGTAATCTCTTCGAAGTATTAGACCCACAACTTGGGCGACGGTGGCTATCAACGGCGCAGTTGAATGAATTGATGCACCAAGCATCCATGACCATTTCTAGTCAAACATGGACGCAACTTGTTCAAAGTGAGTTGTTTCTGAAGGGAACCGCACGTTTGTTGCAGTCCCTACATTTGTCTGTTGAACACATCCAAGACTTGACCGAATCCTACCCTAGCCCAGAACAGATGCGGGTGTTGGATGCTGCCATCCGTTTTGTCGCGCAATTGACTCGTGAACAAGGTGGCATTTTCAAAGGGGAAGAGAGTTATCGCATGCTCAAATCCTTGTGTGATCGCTTTCTGGCACAACCGAGCGACCACCTTCTCCCCACCCGTTACTTCAGCGTGATTCCTCACCAAGAAAGCCAAGATTGGTTGTGGAGTGGGTATTGCGTGTTGGTCGTAGACGATTTTGCCGCCGTTGCACCCAGCGGTTCGGTGAACTGGCAACAGATTGTTGCCACGCTCAATCCCTTTCCACCACAGATTAGAAGTTATCTCACGAATCAAAGACTATTCCTTACCCTCACTTTTTCAGCTTTGCTATTGGGGGCACTAGGCACGTTCCTTCAAGTGATTCTATTGCGTGGGGTTTTGCTGGTTGTTGCACAAGTGGGGAACTTTGAACAACGATTACAAATTATTTTGGGCATTGCGTTGTTTTTCCTCATGCTGGGCTTGTTACGCTTAATGACCAACTTTGCCCTTGTGCGTTTAGGACATCAATTGGATGGGCGTTTGCGGACGACCATCTTGAACCTTTTGCCCACGCTACGTGACGATATTTTTCAGCATATTCCAATTGGAGACTTGGCAGAGCGCACCAGTAGCTTACGCGCGGTGCGCCATTTACCCTATTATTTTGGAGAGTCCGTCCAACTTCTCACTCAAATTGTGCTGACCGCGATCGGCTTGATCTGGTTGGATTGGGTAGTTGCTTTGTTGGCTATCGTGCGTGTTGCCATTTCGTTCAGCTTAATTGGCTTGGTGAATATTCTCAATTTGCCCAATAAGATTACTCGTCAAAATCTGGGATTGCTGGGACAGTTTCACCTAGACACCCTAATTTCTTTGGTGCCCATACGGTCGCATGTGGCAGAAGCCTCTACCACCCAGCAACATAACCACCTACTTGGACGGTGGTTAAAAGGTCGTTGGACGGAGCATCGCATTGAGATTGTGATTGAATGGGTGATAACCATAAACTCCTTCTTGCTGGTGGCATTGATTATGTGGGTTTATTCGCTACGCACGACCACATCCAATTATTGGCTACTGGTGCTGTATTGGAGCATCTCATTGGATGTTTTGGGCACACAACTGATGAACATCATCTTTCTTGCCCGTCGCGAGCGCAGCAAAGTCGAGCGATTCATGCAACTGGTTGATGATGCGAATCAGTCTGCGCCTTCCGCAACTACCTCCACCGTTCCCATCGACTGGCAATCGCAAGGTGTGAATATTCAACTGCGTGATTTAACTGTTCACCTTGAATCCCAAACATTACTTCGTTCGATTAACTTAGACCTTGAAGCTGGCGAACATGTCGCGGTGGTGGGTTTGTCTGGCGCGGGTAAATCTACCCTAGCGAATTTGATGTTGGGGCTTTACACCCACTTTGATGGATTCTTCGTGGTTAATGGTCAACCTGTCACCCCTCAGCTGTTCGACACATTAAGGCAACATACCGTTTGGGTCAGTCCTAATGTCAAACTGTGGAACCGCACCTTGTTGGAAAATCTACAATATGGCGCGGCTAAACCATTCCGCTCTTTGGAAGAAACGCTCACCAAGTCGTCGTTGAACACGCTCATCGAGCGGTTGCCCGAAGGGATGCAAACGATTTTGTTTGAGGATGGAAAGCGGGTTTCTGGGGGTGAACGACAAAAGATTCAGTTTGGGCGTGCTCTACAACGTGAAGATGTCCGCCTCGTGATTTTGGATGAACCCTTCTCTGAACTGAATCACCAACAACACCGTGAAATGCTGGAGCACAGCCGGGCAACTTGGCGCGATGCTACCCTGTTATACATCACTCATGATCTGGAATTGTCCACCACTTTTAAGCGTGTATTGGTTGTCCATGATGGGCAGATTGCGGAGGACGGGGTGCCACAGGACTTGTTAGATGAGCCTACCCTGTATGCCCGCATGCACGCCAGCGCAAAAAGTTGGCAAGAGGCAAAACAACAAATGGGGAATCCACGCTATATTCGGCTTCAAGATGGAGTATTAAAAGAAGGTGTGCCATAGACCATGAATCAACTCTTAGAAACAGTGCAAAATAGTCAAGTATTCAAGTTAATTAGTGAATTTTGGGTCTCGACCAGCCAATCAAGCCCATTGATTGGGCTATTCGTGATTACCATGATCGGGTATTTTGGGGGGCGTTTACTCGCCAACCTTCTTTTTCTCATCATGCGTTCCAACGGAAGAACCGTCAACAAGCAACAACGAATGTTCTTGGGGTCCGTCTTCAATGTGTTTGGTTTGGCGGTTGCACTTGGTATTGGTATTCAACTGGTGCAATTTGACTTACGGGGGGAGACCTGGTTGTTCAACTTTTATGTTGTTGTCATGATCGGTAGCGTCCGTTGGTTTATGGTGGAATTGAGCGAAGAAATCAATCCGGCTATCTTGCGACGCTTAGGTTATGTGCTGTCAGTGCGCATTAGTTCTACGAGCTACTGGTTGGTAGCTTTCTTATATCTTGCGTATGTCTGGATTTCGTGGCCCATCCCCTGTGCTCCCCAGTGTGTGGGCGCGTCGCTGACCAACATCAACATGAGCGGCTTGGAATTACGCTTCGCAAACTTGACCAATGCCAACTTACGCAACTCAAGTTTTCAACGCGCTAATTTAACTGGAAGCAGTTTTGTTGGGGCGCAACTTGTCCGAGCAAATTTTCGAGAGGCGAATTTGACGGGTGTGGATTTTTCTGGTGCCAACCTCACCTACGTTGATTTTGGCGGGGCAATTCTGGACAACACCCGCTTTGCAGGTGCCAATTTAACCGGCGCCAATTTAACCGCCGTTGACTTCAGCACGCTTGTTATTGATGGTGCCATTCTTGATGGAGCCAAATTGATTCAATCGAAAATGTCTGGCGTTGATTATCCTGGGGGTAGTCTAATAAGTGCTGATTTGACGAATGCCGACCTAAGCAATACCAATCTTCGCGGTACACAGTTTTCACGTGCAGATTTATCTGGAGCGAATCTGTCGGGTTCCAAGTTGAACGGCTCGGTTTTCAACCTTGCTAACCTGGGTGATACGCACATGACCGATGCTGATTTAAGTGGCTCGCTGATGATTGGTGCAGATCTACTTTCATCAAATATGTCCAACAGTCGCCTGGTTGGCGTGAACTTCATTGGGGCGGATTTGTCGGGTGCGAATTTGTCCGGCACCAACCTCGCTTCTATTCTGCTCTTTAGAAGTGAGTTTGACGATAGCCTCGAAGTTACCGACGTAACACTGGCTTCGTTAAATGCCAGTGAATTGACCGCCGTAATCAAGAATGCGGAGTATTCAGGAATCATCACGGATGAAAACGTGGTTTGGCCCACTGATAAAGAACGTCTCTTGAAAGATATTCTGGGGATTCCATTTGTCTATGAAGTTGACCCTGAGTCCTTACTTGTTTCATTGCCCAAGCCCACCGAAGTGCGCGGAAATTTATCCATCTATGTCTCTGAAGACTTGAGTAGATTATATGATGTCGCGCTAGAAGGATTTTCAGAAAGTGGATTTCAAGGGACGATGAATCGGCATGCATTGGTGGAGGCAAACGAGTTTCTTGACCTTTGCACCCAAACAGACCTTAATCTGGCAGTGTACACTTTGAATGTCCCATCAGAGGCGGATTTAGCAGTCTGCGAGTCCAACGGTGTGGCACTGTCAAGTTTTCCGATTGGCGCGCGGGTTGCTTTGGTGGCGGTGGTTAACCCCAAAAATACGGGGGCTACACAACTTTCCACAGGCAAGTTAGGCATAGCCCTCACTGTAGAGCGGTGGAGCGATGTGGAAAGCTGGTTTCAAGCGGTCGATATTGAGCGTTATCTGCCCGTTCCAGAAACCCCCGGATTTGAGATTCTCTCGGAATTGTTTACGGGAGGGCGCGATGACCTGCTGTTGGAAAGCAAAAATACATCGTTTGTCACGTCTAATGTTGATGTCATTTTGGGGGTAACATCCAATGAGAATGCTATTGGGTTCCTAGACTATAACTACTACTTTGAGAATAAGACGTTGTTGACTGGACTGCAGTTGGACGGTGCGAATATTTCAGAGGAGTTGCCAAAAGCCTACCCCCTCGCTGAACCTATATTCATTTACTTCGATCAGAATCGATTAGTCAGTCATCCAGAATTGGTGTCCTACATCGGTTACTTCATCGCGAGAGTTCCTGCTGAACAAACCAACTTTGGTCAACTCACCTTAAACAACCATGTGCGCGTCTCCATTATTCAAGACTTGCATGACATGGCACAGCTTGAAACCGCAAACCCTACCAGTGAAGGATCATAGATGACAACTGCTAACCCACTTCTAGCCGCGCTAAAGACTGCTACTTTGAACTTTAGGTTGATCGTAATTGTACTGCTCTTCCTCATTTTGGCAGGTTGCCGCTCTGTCGCGCCGGGGTGCCCTCCAGATTGTAAAGGCATCCGCCTTCGACAAGGCAACTTTTCGGGGATAAATTTGTCTAATTCAGATTTGCGCGATGCTGAAATCCGCGGTTCTAATTTGGCAAACGCTAACTTTCGTGGTGCAGACCTCTCTGGTGCAAACCTGTCTGAGTCTTCATTAGTGGGTGCTGACTTCTCAAATGCCATCTTGGACGGCGCGATTTTTAGTGAGTCAAACTTGAGTGGCGCCATTTTAGATAACTCGCGCATGATTGGAACGAACCTCAGTCGCGCTCAATTAATTGGGGTGGATTTTCGCACCGCTGAGCTTGCTGCCATAATCATGAACGAGTCCGTGTTGATCGGCGCGAATCTTTCTGATCGCTCGCTTCAGGGTGTTCAGTTGATTGGGGCAGATTTACGCGGTGCCAGTCTCATCAATACGGATTTATCGGGAGCCACGTTAGGGATTATCGCTGGGCGCGGAACCACTTTGCGAGGTGCGAACTTGTCAGGTGCGATTTTGGAGGGAGCCACGCTCAACGGGGTTGACCTTTCTGGGACCAACATGAGCGGCGTAAATTTGCGGGGGGCGGTCATTGGGCGACGCTCACGAGCCTTGGGCGCAAACCTTGAAGGAGCAAACTTAGAAAACGCTTTGTTGGAAGAAGTGAGTTTTGCGGGGGCGGATATGAAAGGAGTGAGTGTGGCTAACAGTTTGATCCAACGCATCCGTCTCAACGGCGCCCAACTGCACGATGCATCCTTTGAGGGTGCGTCGTTTGTGTTGACGCGCCAAGATGAGGCAGAGGAACGCCCAAGCTCCATCTTTGATTTGAATGGTGCCATCTACAATGAAAATACGGTGTTCCCAGCAGGCTACGAAGCACCGAGCAGTGCTCTGTTAGACGAACAGACTAGTAGCAACCCTTAACTTGAAGAACTTGCCCCACTGAATCGGGTTGGTGTAGAAGGGAAGTCGATTTCCCTTCTACGCCGCGGCAGTTTACTTAGTTGCCGCCCGTGTTCTGCTGTTGCTGTTGTTGTTCTCCCGCGCCAAAGCCGCCCATCGCCCCAAACCCTTGTTGCTGTTGAGCGCCTGCGCCAAAGCCACCCATCGCCCCAGATCCTTGTTGCTGTTGTTGTTCTCCTGCGCCAAAGCCACCCATCGACCCAAATCCTTGTTGCTGTTGTTCGCCTGCGCCAAAGCCGCCCATCGACCCAAATCCTTGTTGCTGTTGTTCGCCTGCGCCAAAGCCGCCCATCGACCCAAATCCTTGTTGCTGTTGAGCACCTGCGCCAAAGCCACCTGTCGCACCAAATCCTTGTTGCTGTTGTTGAGCACCTGCACCGTCTAGTGGGGTAAATGCAGAGGGCGCAATAGGCGTTGCTAAGGAGAACGGCGCACTGTTGTCCAATGGCGAAGCTGAAAAATTAGTGGACGTGTCAGACACCAAATCATCTGGCAAAGGCAAAATCAAGGGGTTTTCACTGGGCAACAACATCACGCGGACATTTGGTGAAATTTTGTCAATATAGTAGTAGGTGAGTACCTCTGGGGACTCTTGCAACGCCTTGCCGATTTCACGCGCAGCGTTGGCTTGCGCAAGGGCGCGGATTTCTGTTGCGGTTGCATCCCCTCGGGCTAGGCGAATCTCACGCTCTGCTTGAAACAATGCCGCTTCTTGTTGTTCTTTCGCCACTTGTTTGGCTTCAACTGATGCTGCATATTCTACCGAGAAAGTAATATCACGAATGAGGAATTGATCCAGCTCGAATCCTTTAAGCGTAAGCTCTTCGCGCAGCAGTCGTTCAAGCGTGGCTTCAAGTTCGGCACGGGAGGAACTATTGACCTCATTCACGGTGAATTTTGAAACCTCTGTGCGCACAAAGCCCCGCACTAACGGACGGATCAAATCATCGATGTAGCGATCTTGCCAATCCACATGCACTTGTGTCACTTGATTCACATCAATGCGAAAGATGGTGGAGGTGCTAAGGCGCACTTCTTGCCCGTCTTTGGTACGCGCTCGAATTGAATCATCCCCAATATCTTCCGCTGAACCCTCTCCATTTGACATGGTGTAGGTTTGGTAGTAGATCGGGTAGAGTTGCACTTGCTCTAAAAATGGAATAATCACATGTAAACCGGCGCGAAGGGGCTGTTGGCGGATACCATCAGGGGATAAAGCCGAAATCACCACGGCAACCGCAGCGGGTTGAATGAAGTTGACCGCGTATCCCAGTACGACAATTCCAAGCGTGAAGGTGAACGGGATCAACACTTGCGCAGAAATAAGCCGCAGGAACGCAAGTACAAGCCCTTGTCGTGTCAAGGTGAGCACGAACAAAACTACGATGTAGATCACAAATCCAACGACGGCAACATTGGATAGGATAGTAAGGAGCGTATCTATGTTAAATGCAATGAACGCCGATGAACTTGGCATCATAGGGTCAACCTCGCTGTGTTCTGTTTTATCCGATAGCTTGCAACACTGCTTCAAATGGCGTTTGTTGATCTATGACGACCGTCACAACCCCATGCAACAGATTTTCGACCGCATAGCGGTGTTGATTTGTGAATTCGGTTTTCAGAATAACTTCACCGTTCAAATCATTTATTTCTAAAATGGCACTAGGAACGGATTCTATATTGCCATTCTTGTCCAAATATTGAAATAGTGCAACGTCGCCGGCTTGAAGTTTACTTTTGTCGGCAGGCACGAAAATAGCCACAGTGCTGCGACTGTCCACGACCTGAGAATCCACAGAGTAGATTTTGACCGCCAGCGGAAAGGTGAAAAAACCAACAATCCATGCCAAAACCACCACAAGCAACAGCGTCATGACAATCAGGAGAAACACACGGTTCGTGCGTTGAAGCTCGATCAGAGAATAGGGAAGGTTATTTGAATCATTCATAACTACTCGCTGTCAATCATAATCAATGTCTTGGAATACTTAATGAGTGCCTGTAGTACGCGCACCTTGTTTTCGGGGTCTAGCGCAACCAGATTCTCATCAATGATGGTGAGGTCTGGTTTTTGTAAAATGGCACGCGCAACGAAAATGCGGTTGCGCTCCCCATGTGAAAGCCTCCATTCGGTTTCGCCCACCTTTTGATGAATGCCAAAGGGCATGTCATGCATTAACCCACCTAAACCCAATTCCTCACACAGTGCTTGCGCTTCTGCCAGATCGCCGGGGGTGGGGGTTCGGTTGCGCCCCATCAAAAGATTATATGCCAGCGACCCGTTGAGAATGTGATTTTGCGCGCTTGCCGAAACATACGCGATATTCTTGCGCCAAATGCGCGGGTTCAAGGTGTATTGATCGTTGCCCGCATAGAGTAACACACCAGAGGTGGGTTGTCTAAGGTGACACAAGACCGTGGCGAGGGTGGATTTCCCGCTCCCGGTTTCTCCTTGTAACCATAGTGTTTCACCGCTGTGGATGGTTAAGTTGACATTGTTAAGAATGGGTTCAAGGTTTTCGGTAAATCGAAAGCGGATGTTGCGCAGTTCTAAAATGATGTTGCTTCGGTTTACCTTATCGGTCATCTGGGGGTGTTGTTCGTTGTTCTGTGAAATTGCCTTGAGTTGTTGAATTTGATGCCAGGCATGGGTGCTTTTAACTAACTCTGGAATAGAAAAAGCTAAGATTTGCAACTGCATAAATGCGAACAACCACAGCGACAGACGCAAGCTAATGCCTAAGGGGGAGATGACGGCGGGATAAAGCGCGAGGGGGGCAATCCCCAATAATGCTACCAAAACCCCGCCATAGGGAATGAGCGTCCAAACGAGGGTGGCAAGTCGGTCATAGCGAGTTGCCTGTTGCAGATATTGAGCAAGCACAGCATCCTCACGTTTGAACCAGTTTGTCTCCTGCACGAGGCGTGTGGTGTGCCCGCGAAGGTTTTCCACAAATTGATGAATGAGGTGTTTGTGTTGGGTGTGGAAGGTAGGGTATTGTTGCACGAGATACCGAATCATCCCCACACAAATTGCTAACCAGCTCGCCAGAATCAGTGCGCTGAATAAATCCCCAATGATGAGCAGTACAAGCGTCACCAAGATGAGAAATACGGCAGAAGCGATCACCCAGGCACTGCGTTGAAAACCGGATTCCTCTAACGTTTCGGTTTCCATCACATCGTGAAAATATTGTGTGCTGTGCTGGAAAACTTCGCCAATGGGCAACTGAAGGGTATCTTGGAAAAGTTGTTGTTTGATGTTCAAGCCGAGCTTGAGCGCGTAGTAGTGTTCTAGCCAGGTGAGCATCAGGGCAATCGGAATGCGCGAAACCCACACCAAAAGCCCTAACACTAGCCAAAACGGGTTGATCCGTCCGCTGACACTGGCTTGCCCCATGAGCGCGATCGCTGTGAAGAATAGAATGTAGTGCCCACTCCGCAAGCCAATTTGTAGCCCCAACCAGCGAAGAATTTGCTGGCGCGTATTGCTGAGCGCGTTGGTAATTTGTGTGTTGACTAACCAGATGCCTTGAATGTGGTGTTGAGCGAGATGTAGATCGAGGTAGGCTTCACGCACTGCCTGGCGACGAAACATCGGAAGGCCCACATCTTGCAAAAGCTGCGTGGTAATTTCAAAGTAGGCACGCTGCAACGGTTCTCTGAAGACATTTTGCAAGCGTTTCAAGGACAATCGTGTTCGCCTTCCGTCGTTCCCCAAAAGTGTGGCATGACGGGCACCACACCGCAGCACCACCACATACCCGTGCAAGGATTCAGTTTGTGTGGTGGAAGGAACGGACAAGATTGCGGGGGAGTTGGCGCGGAGTAGTTCCATCAGTTGCGCGTATGACACGGCAACTTCCGTCAAACCTAATTGGAGCTTATCGCTAGTCTGCAATAACCATTCTTCAAAGGGGAGTGTCTCTTGGGTTGCGTCATACGATTCGACAAGGTGCGGTTCAGCGGATTGCCGAAGCAAAACCAACGCTTGATGCAGGTTGGAAGCGTTCCAGATCAGGGTATTTTGAGCAAGTTGATTCAATCGCATGCTACTTTCAATCGGATAAACCTACCCCTTATGGTAGCAAAATTTATGCGAAATACCACGCCCACAACCCATAATCTAGTTTATGGGTTGTGGAGCTTTTGCATGTTAGGGTTGCTTCCAAAGCAGGTTTTGGAACACACCGATTAGGTCGGGAAACAGGTTCATCACTTCTTTGCGCTTTGCCATGTATGTGTCAACATGCAAGGGGATGATGAGGGCACCCTCCTCTGATAAAATACGCTGAATTTCAGCATAGAGTGGTTTACGCTCTTCTGGATTTTCCGTTGCTCGAATCTGATCGATTAATGCGTCGAATTCGGGATTCGTCCATCCTGAAACATTTAAGAAAGCATCCGACTTGAACATCAAACTTAAATTTATTTCAGGCTCCCCAACATGAGTCCACCATTGTACCGCAAACGGAACTTGCCCCCACTGTTCGTAGAAATAGCTATTGGCAGGGACACGCTCAATTTCTACGCGAATGCCAGCGGGTAAAAGCGATTCCTGTAAAACGACGGCAGCATTCACCAAGCCAGGAAAAAGATCTGCTACGGTGAGCGTGATGTCGAGTCCGTCAGGGTAGCCTGCCTCAGCTAGGAGTGCCTTTGCGCCTTCAATATCTTGCGCAGGGGCTTCAATGCCATCCCAATAGGGATTTGCTGGGCTGATGGGGTGGTCGTTGCCCAAATATCCATCTCCCAAGGCAAATACCTGACGAATTGCTTCACGGTTGGTTGCCAGCTTGAGTGCTTTGCGCACGCGCACATCATCAAAGGGAGGTTCAAAGGTTAGCATTTCAAAGCCAAACCAAAAACCCATATCAGATTGCAGAATGTCTATATTGGGATTGGCTTGCAAAATGGGGATGCTGGTTGGGCTTACTTGATAAAGAATATCCACATCTCCGCTGGCTAAAGCCGCTACTTGACTGGTGGGGTCAGGGATGATGCGATACTGCATGGTATCAAGATAGGGCAAAGGAGCGTTCCAGTAGGCTTCATTGCGGACATACGTTACGGATTCGTCTGGGATATTCTCTCCTAAAATGAAGGGTCCTGTTCCAATTGGGGTGGTGGCGAGTTCCTCATCAGACCGCCCATTCGGAATGATGGAAGCGGCGGGATCCCACATCGTTTCCAGCAACGTATGGTGAGGTTGCGACAAACGAAACTCAACTGTGTGCTCATCTAGGGCGACTACTTCGTTGACAGACGTGAATAAACTCCCAATGATGCTCCCTAAATTCACGTCCATCAGACGGTTATAGGTGTAAACCACATCAGCAGAAGTGAAGTCCTGTCCGTTGTGGAACTTGACACCCTTGCGAAGATTAAATGTCCATGTTAGTTCATCCTCGCTAATTGACCAAGATTCCGCCAGGCGCGGTATAATCGGGAAATGCGGTTGAGTGACATCAAGCGTGACGAGTGTGTCTCCCATCAGAATCCACCCAAGTGCATCCGCCAAAGTGAGCCATGTGGCGGGGTCAAAAGTCGTGACACCATCCACCATAGCGATGCGAATCTCCCCCCCAAAGATCGGCTCAAGGGTGGACTGGGCGCGGGTAACACGAGGGGATAAACGATCAAAGAACATCATTGCCGATGTTCCTGCCATCAATTGCACGAATCTGCGACGCGATAATTCATGATTGACCATAATAAAGTCCTCTACAGTAAATAGTCTGAATCAATTTTCACCATGATTTTAATACGGGCACGACAATAAAGCAAATTATCAAGAAACAGAACTTGTGCTTGGATCAAGTCTCTACTACAGATTATTTAGGAACCGTATACAATAACAGTAAAAATCAGTATATTATATGCGTCCAACTTCGTGTGTTTCACAATAGTTGAAAGGCTTCTCCAATGCCCATAATGTTGCCAGTTGTTTTTCTAGGCGGGGCGATCGCAGCTGGTGTAAGTTACCTGCAAGAAAAAGACCTCCCTGTTCCTTTCGTCAAACCGAGAACCAAGTTGATCGTCTATTTGGGGAATGAGTTGCGACCTGAAGCTGACCCAGAAGATCGCTTTGTTGAACGGGTTAACCTGAGGTATCAGAAGTTTTTTCAAGAGCGTATTGATCCGCTATTGGGGGCAAGTCGTCAACATGACCTCGCTGAGCTTGCGCCGACAACACAACTGCTGGAGCGTCCGGATGGGTACATTAACCGTCGGTTGGGATATTCGGTCATCGCAATATTTTTTGCGATTGCGGGTAGTCTTTCGCTTCCCTCTTTCTTGGTGGTGAGCGTGGCAGTCGGGTTATACGCTAACAACGACTTGTACTTTCAGGGGACGCGGAATTTACTGAAGGGTAAACCGGATCACTTGACCACGGCAATGCTGGCGATGGTGACATCTTGGATCGGTGGTTTTTGGATTGCGAACTCACTGGCTTCATTGTTGTATTACACGGGTGAGAAATTAGCTGCCGTCAGTGAAAATCGCGCTCGTCAGCGCATGATTGATGTATTCGGGCAGATTCCCCGCACTGCGCGAGTGATTTTGGAGGGCGAAGAAATTGAAATTTCTGTTTCTGCCTTAAAGGAGGGGGATGTTGTGATAGTCCGTGCCGGGCAAATCATCCCTGTTGACGGCGAAATCACTCAAGGGATGGCTTCTATCGATCAGCACATGTTGACTGGTGAATCTCAACCTGTTGAAAAAGAAGTGGGAGCTGGGGTTTTTGCCTCTACACTTTTGTTATCTGGCGAAATCCTCATCACCATCACCCGTACAGGTACGGAAACAGTGGCATCTCAGATTGTTGAGGTGTTGAACAATACGGCTAACTTCCAGTTTGAAATGGTGAATCGCGGTAAGCGGATCGCCAATGCGTGGGCACTTCCAACCATTCTGATTGGTTTAGCGGGTGGGTTAGTTGGTGGGATTCGCTCATTGGTGGCGTTATGGAATGTCGATGTTGGCTCTCAAATCATGATTACCGCCCCCATCAGCTTATTGAATTTCCTCGATAAAGCCTCTGCTAATGGTATATTGGTCAAGGATGGTCGCTCGCTTGAACTCTTAAAACTGGTGGATACGGTTGTATTCGACAAGACTGGTACGTTAACCGAGGAACGCCCAACCGTCGCAGCGGTACATTCATTCTCGGAGTTTAGTTCAGACGCCATCCTACAAATTGCTGCCGCTGCTGAAAGCCACCAATCCCATCCGATTGCGCATGCCATCCTCCATGCTACAAAAGAACGAGGGTTGGAATTTCCTGCTGTGGAAAAAACAGATGTTGAGCTGGGTTACGGGTTGCGTGTGATGCTTGAAGGGCACGAAATTCTGGTGGGTAGCCAACGCTTCATGGCGATGAGTGATGTAGAATTGCCCATTGACCTGGAGGACTTGCTCACTCAAACAGCGGAGCTGGGGCATTCGATGGTGTTTGTTGCGGTGGACGCGCAATTGATAGGGGCGATTGAGTTGCAACCGACCGTCCGCCCAGAGGCATACACGGTAATTGCCAACCTACAGGAGCGGGGTATCAAAACCGTGATTATCTCTGGCGACCAAGAAGCACCCACGCGCAAGTTAGCCCACCAACTGGGGATTGATGAATATTTTGCCAACACCCTGCCGGAGAATAAAGCACAATTGGTGGAGATGCTGCAATCTCAAGGGCGAAAAGTATGCTTTGTGGGGGACGGCATCAATGACTCCATCGCATTGCGCAAAGCGGATGTATCGGTCTCCATTCATGGCGCAACGACTATAGCGGTGGACACCGCGCAAATTGTCTTAATGAGTAAGAACCTAGAGAAGTTGCCGTACCTATTTGAGTTGTCCCACACGTTCAACCGAAATGCCAGAGTTGGAACGTTGATTGCTACGGTGCCTGCCTTCATTCTGATTGGTGGGGTATTCATCTTAAATTTGGGAGTTTATGCTTCAATTGCATTTTGGAACATTGGCTTAGTAGCAGGAATGTTGGTGGCGATGTCCCCTAGCCTCTCCAATACAGAACAGGATAAGCAACAGGCACTCCCACAAAATAGCCGTGTGGCGTTGGGTGAATAAACAGACTTTGGGCTTACCTGTAGACATCATGGGGAAATACTTGATATGGTGATTTTTTTGCTAAGGCGCCTGGCATTCATGCTGGCAACCTTGTTGTTCATCTCTCTGCTCATCTTTGTGGTGACAGAGGTTTTGCCGGGAGATGTGGCTACCGCGATACTGGGTAGACGCGCCACAGTCGAGAATTTAGCGGCGTTACGAGAGCAACTGGGGTTGGAACGTCCTGCGACCACACGTTATGTTGATTGGTTAACCGGAATGTTGCGAGGAGACTGGGGAGACTCGCTCACCCTTAAAGTCCCCATTTATCCACTTGTCACCGAACGACTGGGCAACTCGCTCATTTTGGCAACTCTTGCTTTCGTGATAGGGGTGCCACTGGGATTGTTCTTGGGGATTATCGCAGGGTTAATGCAGGATAGCTGGGTCGATCATCTCATTTCTGGAAGTTTACTGGCTTTGATTTCTATTCCAGAGTTCGTGTTGGCTACAACAGGAATTATGATCTTCGCCTATCAATTTCAGATTTTACCCGCCACCAGCACAATCGAAGCCAACATGAGTTGGCAAACCGTCTTGCTCGCCCTGATATTGCCCACCACGACACTGGTCTTGGGGATGTTGGCACATGTGGGGCGAATGATGCGCACGAGCATTGCCGAAGTAATGCACAGTCAATACATCCGCACCGCCACCCTAAAGGGGTTGAAGATGCGTGTTGTCGTTTTGCGGCATGCATTGCCCAATGCGCTTCTTCCAACCATCAGCGTGATTGCTTTGGAAGTGGGGTATCTTTTGGGGGGGATTGTGGTCATTGAGAATGTATTTGCTTATCCGGGGTTGGGGCGTTTGATGTTGCGCGGGGTGACAAACCAAGATTTGCCCCTCTTGCAAGCCGTTACCTTAATAATGACTTTTGCGTTCATGCTCGCTAATTTTCTGGCAGATATGGTCTACATGATGTTGAATCCACGCATTCGCTATGAGTAAGGATAAACCGATGCAAGAACCTACGCCAACTTTTGCGGTCAAGGGCGTATCCACACAACCGGACAACATCACTCAAAATCGCCCAACTCAACTGTCATTTCTGCTTCGACGAATGCTCAAGTTGCGTCAACATCCAGCAGGATTATTGGCGTTGGTGTTTATTGTGTTGTACCTCTTTTTGGCGATCTTTGGGGAACAAATCGCCCCGTATCCCTACACGCAACAGCACTATACCGATACCCTGAAGCCACCTTCGATTACCTACTGGTTTGGTACAGATCAGTTCGGAAGAGATGTGCTCAGTCGGGTCATTGTTGGCTCGCGCGATGTGTTGCTATTGGCTTTCACTGCGATATCTTTTAGCGGGCTACTGGGTTTGTTCATTGGGCTCCTGGCGGGGTACTATGGCGGACTGCTGGACGAACTGCTGATGCGCCTGATGGACATCATCATGTCGTTCCCCGCACTTTTGTTAGCGTTGTTGATCTTGAGTGTGTACGGCTCAAATTTCTTTAATTTAATTCTGACGTTAGGGATAGTCTTTGCGCCGTTCATTGCCCGCGTGGTACGCAGTGCTGTACTCGATGTGCGTTCGCTAGAGTACATTGATGCTGCCCGCTTGCGTGGGGAGGGGGATTTCTACATCATGACCCAAGAGATTTTGCCTAATATTATTCCGGTGGTCATTGTCGAGTTTTCGTTGAACTTCAGCTATACCATCCTAGCAGGGGCATCACTGGGCTTTCTGGGGTTGGGTGTGCAACCCCCATCGCCTGATTGGGGCTTACAGGTGAATGAGGGGAGTCTGTACGCACTGATCGCCCCGTGGGTGGTGATCTTCCCGTCAATTGCCATCTCCATTTTGGTGCTGTCAATTAACGTGTTTGCGGATATTTTGGGTCGCATTTTGGTAGGCGAGGGAGAGTCATGACACCGACAACATCAAGTACCACCATTCCTGTTTTAGAGCTGGAAGATGTGCACATTGCCTATCAATCTGTGGGGAAATGGCATGACGTTGTTCACGGGGTATCGTTTGCCATACAACGTGGGCAAACGGTTGGGTTAGTGGGAGAATCCGGTTGTGGTAAAACTTCAACTGCCTATGCGGTGATGAATTATCTCGGCAAGAACGGAAAGCAAAGCGGAGGGTCTATCCGTTTTAATGGGCGTGACATGCAGTCTTTTTCTCGCCAAGAGATACGCGATATTCGCGGCAAAAAGATGAGCATGGTCTATCAAAACCCTGCTTCGTCCCTCAATCCTGCCCTGCGAATTGGGCAACAAATGATCGAGGTTCTAGCTCGCCATGAGCATCTGTCTTCGCTGCAAGCCACCGAACGCGCCCTAGAGATGTTTCGTAAGGTGCGTTTACGTGACCCAAAAGCAATCATGCAACGCTATCCCTATCAGTTAAGTGGGGGGCAACAACAGCGTGTGGTGATCTCGATGGCGTTGGTAACAAACCCTGATCTGTTGATTATGGATGAGCCAACAACGGGTTTGGATGTCACCACAGAATCTGCCGTGTTGCGCTTGATAGCGGAACTCAAGCAAGAGTTTGATACCGCCATACTTTACATCAGTCATGATTTGCGTGTGGTGGCAAAAGTGTGTGATTGGGTGGGAGTGATGTATGCTGGGCAGTTGGTTGAATGGGGGACAGCAGAGGCTGTTTTCAATCGCCCTCAAAATCCGTATACCGCCGACTTACTGGCTTGCACTCCTAGCTTGACGCAACATTATCAATCTAGCCGCTTGCGTACCATAGAAGGACGTGTCCCTGCACCCCATGCCCGTCAAGTGGGTTGTATCTATGCTTCGCGTTGCCGTTTCGCCCAGGCGGATTGTACCGAGACAACACCAATGATCCGCGAGTTATCATCTATGCCTTCTCATCAAGTGCGCTGTTGGCATTCCGAATCCATCCGAGAGCAACTTTCCCCAACTTTCCCCATCCAAGCCCCCCGCCCATCCGATAAAGCACTTTCTGCCGCGCCATCCAACGCAACTTTCTTAGAGGTTAAGGGGTTGAAGCAATACTATCGTGCCTCCTCCTCTATCGTGGATCGCGTGTTAGGTGGTGAGGCTCATTCGTTTAGGGCGGTGGATGATCTTTCGCTGGTTATTCAACAGGGGGAAGTGTTTGCAGTCGTCGGGGAAAGTGGGTCCGGAAAAACCACAACAGGGCGTGCAATCGTAGGCTTATTGAAACCAACAGATGGCACCATCACTCTTCATGAAAAGTCGTTGTCCCCTCTTGTACAACACCGTTCTGCCAGGGAACGCCAAGCGATTCAAATGGTGTTCCAAAATCCTGAGTCCACCCTAAACCCTAACCACACCATCGGGCACATCTTGCATAGAACCTTGCTTCGTTTTGGTATCACTGGTCGGGGCGAGCGTCAGGAGAAAGTTGAACGCTTGTTGGAGTCTGTGCGGTTAGACCCAAGTTACGCTTATCGTTATCCAGGCCAGTTGAGCGGAGGCGAAAAACAGCGGGTGGCGATCGCACGTGCTTTCGCGGGTGATCCTCAGTTGGTTGTTTGTGATGAGGCGGTTTCGGCGTTGGATGTGTCAGTTCAAGCCACCATCTTGAATCTATTGATTGACTTAAAAGAGCAAACCCAGTGCTCTTACTTGTTCATCTCCCATGATCTCAGCGTTGTCCATTACATCTCTGACCACATTGCGGTGATGTATCACGGGCAAGTAATGGAAAGTGGCACAGTCGATCAAGTATTTGAAGCACCCCATCACCCGTATACCGCTATGCTGTTGAGTGCGATTGATTCTACCTATCATGCAGGTTCTTCCACTGCGGATGCTTCACAAATGGAATCACAAGCCGACCAAGAGGGGTGTCCATTTCATGCTCGCTGCCCGCGCAAAATTAAAGACCTGTGTGAGCAAGTCGCTCCGCCCATTCAGTCCCCCACAGAGGGGCACCTCATCCGTTGCCATATCCCACTAAACGAACTGTAAGACACTTTTGGGGAGCGCATAACGTGAGACATTCGCTCTCTTTGTATCACAATCATAGTAACTTAATGAGTGGATTCGTAATCTTTAATATGAAGAGTATCTTGTATCAAATTCAACGTCGGACTGCCTTTGATGAAGGGCATACCTTGTTCATGCGCGCTGAAGCAAGTATGAGTAATTTTGAACTGGATAGTGGGCAGATCGTAGAACCTGATATATTCTTGAAGGAGGGGGGATGGAGTTTATATGGGGCGCAAGATGGTCGCTTCATGTTGGTACAGTTGCCTCTGTCAGAGGATATCACACAAGTTCCTTTCATGACCCCTCACCAAAACCAGCATGCCCAGCAATTATTAACTATTCCTTTTGAGGTTGCGCATACCCTCGTAGAGAACATTCCCGCACCTCAAAAGATCATCTTCATTCACATGATGGGGCGGACTGGCTCTACGCTGTTGAATAAGATTTTGAGCAATGTGGATGGGGTATGTAGTTTTTCTGAACCGGCTACCTTCCGCTTGGTGAGCAAATTGTGTGGGGGAGGGGTTGTTGACTCGGTGGGATGTCTCAACATTTTACGAACAGCGTTGCGGTTGCAATTCGGCGCACAGAATTATCAAGGCGACTTTCACACGCTGGGGATTAAGTTGCGACATCGTGCAATGGATGATCTATCAATTTACCATTCGGCTTTTCCCACTGCTAAATACATTTTCATGTATCGTGAAGCGGTTGGTTGGATGCGCTCCTTTTATCGGTTGCTGATGGCATTTGGTGTGGGTAGGGACTTGGAGATAGCTGATGGTGCGCTTCCAGCAGATGCACGCCCCACACAACAACTCCAAATCATCTGGAAACAAATCAGTGATAAACCGACCGATTACTTCAGTACGCATCCCGATTACGGCTATCTCGAGGAACTCTTGGCGGTGGTGTGGTCAAACTTGATGAACCAATACCTGCGGGGTGTGGAGCAGGGAATCCCATTATTAGCTGTGAATTTCAAAGATTTTACGCAAGATCGGCACGCAACCTTACAAGAGATTTTTTCGTTCGTCGGGCTAGACGCACAGCAAATTGACAGAGTGATGCAAGTCTATGAGGCAGACTCACAAGCTGGCACGGAAGTGGGAAGAGAGGGCTACAAGCACCCTATAACTGATGCCCAAGTCAAAAGATTCCTTGCTTACTTGAGCCTTCAACAGGGTTGCAATATGCCGGACTACACCTTATAGCATTTGGGTATCATAAGGGATGGCTACTGTTGCTGGATGAGAGGCTACGATTTTTGAGATATAGGGCACGGAGTGGAGATCGTGGTTGGTAATGTGTCTGCACGCGCCGTCGAAGTGTCAGAAACCTTAGGGAAGCGGTTAACTCTAGCGAATAGGACTTGTTTTATTACAATCACATTTATGACAGGATAAGTAATTAGATGAATGGATTCGGATTTCCTAACATGATGAGCATCTTGTATCAAATTCAACGTCGGATTGCGTTCGATGAAGGGCAACCCCAGTTTATGCGCTCTGATGCGAGTTTAGATAAGTTTGAACTGGATGGCGGACAGATAGTAGAACCTGACATTTTCCTGAAGCAGGGTGGATGGAGTCTGTATGGAGTACAAGATGGTTGCTTCATGTTTGTTCAGTTGCCCCTGTCGGAGGATATCACGCAAGTTCCCTTCATCACGCTTCATCAAAACCAGCATGCCCAGCAATTATTAACTATTCCTTTTGAAGTTGCACAACACTTGGCAGAGAACATTCCCGCGCCTGAAAAGATCATCTTGATTTATATGATGGGGCGGACGGGTTCCACGCTGTTGAATAAGATTTTGAGCAATGTGGATGGGGTGTGCAGTTTTTCTGAACCGGCTACCTTCCGCTTTGTGAGTAAATTATGTGGAAGGTTGTCTGTTGACTCGCACGAGTGTATCCATCTTCTACAGACGGCGTTGCGGTTGCAATTCGGCGCACAGAATTATCGTGGCAACTTTCACACGCTAGGGATTAAGTTGCGACCTCGTGCAATGGATGATCTTTCGGTTTACCATTTAGCATTTCCATCCGCTAAGTACCTTTTCATGTATCGTGAGGCGGTTGGTTGGATGCGCTCCTTCTATCGGTTGCTGATTGCAAACGGTGTGGGCAAGGACTTGGAGATGACTGATACGGTGCTGCCAGCGGATGCGCACCCCACGCAACGTCTTCAATTTATCTGGAGACGCATAGGGGATAAGCCAACCGATTACTTCAGCACGCATCCCGATTTCGGCTATCTTGAGGAACTCTTGGCGGTGGTGTGGTCAAACTTGATGAACCAATACCTGCGGGGTGTGGAGCAAGGAATCCCATTTTTAGCTGTGAATTTCAAAGATATTACACAAAATCGGTACGCGACCTTACAAGAGATTTTCTCGTTCGTCGGGTTAGACATAGAGCAAATTGACAGAGTGATGCAAGTTTATGAAGCAGACTCACAGTCTGGCACGGATGTAGGCAGAGAGGGCTACAAGCACCCTATCACTGATGCCCAAGTCGAAAGATTCCTTGCTTACTTGAGCCTTCAAAAGGGTTGCAATATTCCCGACTACAATTTGTCCCATATCGGTGAAAGAGGGGATGACCCATCATGATGAACGATTTTGACCAAAGCATTGGACGTAATATCATCCTTGGATTGATTGCTTCGGTGGTAGCACTGGGACTGATAGGATTGCTGATTTGGGTTGTAAATCCTTTTCCTAGCCGTGACATTAAAATCTCCACTGGACCAGAGGCAACCCTATATTATCAATATGCCCAAAAGTATGCTGAAGCATTTGCAAAACAAGAAATAAACTTAGAGATCGTGGTCGGTAATGGGTCTACACAAACCATCGAACGTTTGTTAAACGATGAAGTTGACTTTGGATTTGTTCAAGGTGGAACATTAAAGGACGTCGACCTATCTAAACTGGTCAGCATCGGGAGCTTGTACTATGAACCCATTTGGCTTTTTTATCGGGATGGCGTGGAAATCCAACAGTTGAATGACCTAAAAGGTAAGCGGGTTGCCGCTGGTATAGAGGGAACTGGGATTCGCCTGATCGCCGAGCAGGTGTTGGGTCTCAACAATGTCACCCCCGATACCGCTACCTTTGTAGACTCAAGTGTACCTGATGCGGCAGAGGCATTGAAGCATGGGGAGGTTGATGCTGCGTTTTTCGTGATGTCCCCTACCTCATCGGTAGCGTATGATCTACTCACTGCAGACGGGATTCAATTATTGAATATTGACCGTGCAGAAGCATACTCACGTAAATTGAATTTCCTCAACAAGGTCGTTTTATCAGAAGGTATTCTCAATTTTGAAACCAACGTCCCTGACCGTGATTACGAATTGATTGCCACCACAACAGTTTTGATGGCGCATCAAAACACGCTTGAGGAACACATATTTTTAGTTTTGCCACACCTGATTGCGTTTCATAATATGCGTGGAGTTTTTGAAGCAGATGGGGAATTTCCATCAGGCTTGTATGTGGAAGCAAAGCTACATCCCACCGCTGAACGATATTATGCAAACGGTGCTACGTTTGTAACACGCTTTTTGCCACCTGTTTGGGCTGCCATCGCTGACCGACTTATTATCTTGCTTATACCGATTATTACCCTTATGGTACCCATTGTTCAAACTTTGCCATCTATTTACTATCGGTTTGGAATCCGCTATAAAATTGTTAATTGGTATAGCCAACTACACCAATTAGACACCGATACATCTTTGCTGTCTGATGAAGAACTGAAGCAACGCATCGAACAAATCGCACAATTGGAATATCAAGCACGCTTCACTCGCTCTGTTCCAAAAGACTATTTGGATGAGCTATACGACACCATCGGCGATATTGTAGCTACTAGAGAATATTTAGAGCAAAAATATGCTGAGCGCAACAACTAGGTTGTTGGTTGCCTCCTTTAGGGTTCTGAAAAGACGGAGTGGATGATGGGTTATGTGTTGATTACATCCTCAAGCACCTGGTCGAACGCTTTGCGATCGGTTCTAGCTGCCTTGCGAATAGAAGCGTCAATGTATTCACGGCGCTCCTTTTCAGTGCCGAGCAGGATTTCAGGGGTGGGAGGCTCGATTAGTTTGAGGTCAGCTAGCTTATTAAGCAGTTGCATCCCAACTTGGTCGTTTTCCTTGCGAGCGAGGCTGTTCAACGTATCCATGTAGGTTCGGAACTGGTTGAGTTCCGGTTGAACCTGTGTCGCCTTCCAGCAGGCTTTACAGTACATCACCACAACAGCTTTCACGGGCGATTCCAACTCCGGATTCTGGGATAAGTCATGGTCGTTCAACCAGCGCAACTCAATATTGAGGTCATTACAGAAGAGTGCCAGTTGATAGGCTAGGGCGCGGCTTCCTTCGGGCGACAAAGATAGTAACCATAATTGTAACTCTGGCTCATCATTTAGCCCCACTTTTACCCACTCTACAAAATCTTGTCCTAGCATTTCTGTCGTTTTGGAGTTTAAACCCGACTCTGTAATGGAACGCACATTATCAAGCACCTGGTCTGTCACGGTGCTAATTTGATCTCGAACAGCGTTAAGGCGCGGGGCCACTCGTTCGCTTAACTGAATCTGTCTTTCTGCGTAAACAGCTGCGACGATCATCAGAATCAAGATAATTAAAAATGGCATACAGAAACCTCATTTCCCCAATGGTTTAGACAAAAGTTCGTCCGGTAGGTCAACATACATCACAGGCGGCACGCAAGCATGATAGCATAATTTTGTGCCTGGTGGCTATGTCGAAAAAAACTAAAAATACTGCTGATGAACGTCATGTAGACCTGTACGACTTTGATGACCCTATGTTGCGTTCGTGTCCCTTCGTGGGGGTTTCAACAGGACGCTGCTGGTCATGTCCTACGTTAATCGAAAGAGGCACAGTTTACCTTGACCACAGCAACACACCCGTCAATCAATTTCTATCATCGGAATTGTATTCGACTACGACAATGCTAGTCATATCAAGAATTTAACCTGTAAATTCTGACGATTAGCCTTGTGGGAAATGGATTTTGGTGACAAGCCCGATTTGCGCGGGGGGCCAATAGCGGAAAACAGCCTCGCCTACAATGTATTCGCGCGTGATGGGACCGAACGCACGAGAGTCGCTACTGTGATTGCGGTTATCTCCCATGACGAAGAACTCGTCTTCTCCTAGAACCCACTCATTGTCTCGACAGCGCGAGTCACTGCAAGGCTCATTGATATAGGGTTCTTGAATGAGGTTGCCGTTAACATAAACCGCAAGGTTTTGCATCTTCACTGTGTCACCAGGTAAACCGATAACTCGTTTGATGTAATCATCTTCAGGGTTGTTGAAGTAGTGAAAAACAATGATGTCCCCATAATCAGGTTCACCGAGCAAGTAGCTTAGACGACTGACGATCAAAAATTGACCCGTATCAAAGTTGGGTTGCATACTTGGACCTTCAACGATAAACCGTGCAGTTGCCATGTTGACGAGGGCGTATATGGCCACGATGAGTAGCACGGTTTCTGCAAATTCACGTATAAAGCCACGTCGTTGTAGTCTTGGACGTTCAAGGGTTGCGTTGGAAAGCATGGGATTTGTTCACTCAATCAATGAGGTTGGCGGTTATATTGACCAGTAGCTGACATAGATCCAGTCTATGAGCCAAGCACATGTTTTTAACATAGGGTCACTCCTGAAAAATGATCTAATAAAACTGACACAATAGCAATGATGATCTGGCGTTTTTTTAGGCTCACTCTAAATCATGCCGTCCTACAAGCACTGCAACAAATACTGTTACAAATCAGCTGGATGGGTTACACTCGCCTTGAGGTTGTTTTTGTCGGGGAATTTTCGCAAGATGAAACAGGCTATGCTTTCGGCTTGGTATGTAGGGAGTGGGGGCTTTTTAGGTGCCATTTCTCGTTATGCTGTTACGATGCTTTTTACACCGCTCGGCAACAAGGAGCTTGCGACTTTGTTGGTAAACATCGTGGGGGCGGTTCTTCTGGGCGGGATAATGGGAATGGCGCAAACCAAGGCAGTTTCTCCAAGGATCGTTTTATTCTTTGCAACAGGCTATTTAGGAGCATTGACCACTTTTTCTACGTTCGTGCTGGAAGTGATGATGCTTTGGAATGCACGACAGTTTTGGAAGTTGGCGTGGTACGGTGTGGGAACGTTAGTCTTGGGGTTGCTGGGTGTCATGTTGGGCAAGCGATTAGGGGACATGTTGGGGTAAAAGAGGACACTATGCCAGATTGGATAACGGTCATCCTACTTGGATTTGTGGAAGGTATCACGGAATTCTTGCCCGTGTCGTCAACGGGGCACTTGATCGTTGTGTCAGATTGGCTTGGCTTGAATCCAGCTTTACAGGGAACATTTGAGATTGTCATTCAGTTTGGTGCAGTTCTTGCGGTGATAGCTTACTTTTGGCGAGATTTATATCAACAGATACGCATAACACCCACTGATGCACGGGCGCAACGTTTCTGGTTGGCGGTCATGGTAGCGTTCATTCCGGCAGCGGTGATCGGTTTGCTGTTCGAGGATACCATTGATCGCCTGTTGCAATCCAATCAAGTGGTTGCCACCGCTTTGATTTTGGGAGGCTTCTTGTTTTTGATAATTGAGTGGGCGGGTTTTAGCTCTCGTGCAAATTTAGACGATGAATTACTAGACATCAACTTGTTACAGGCGTTCGCTATAGGGTTGATACAATCCCTCGCCTTAATCCCAGGCACCTCTCGCTCAGGTATGTCAATCATTGGTGGGTTAGTCGTTGGGCTAAACCGTCGTGTTGCCACACAGTTCTCATTTTACCTCTCTATTCCCACATTGGGGGTTGCCACGCTTTACAAGGGGGTCACTGATTTCTCAAGCCTACCATTAGACAATATTTTACTGGTTGTTTTAGGTACGGTTATCTCTGCAGTGGTTGCCTGGTGGTCAATTGGGTGGCTCTTAAAATTTGTCTCCACCAATACTTTCACTCCATTTGGTTACTATCGTATTGTGGTGGGGATTCTGATCTTGTTTGTGGTGGCTTAACAATAAGATAACAAACCCATTTTTTCATCGTGAAGGAGCAAGCCAAATTCATTGTAGTTCACACCAGCACTAAACCAATGTTATGAGTTCCTACCCAATGATGGTGGGTCAATTGAAAGGCATACCCAAACATCAAAGTTTGACTCTCTTCAGGTGATGTTGGCACGGTTGCACGTTGCGTGCGTTTTGGCAACTGGGAAGTACCTAGCGAAGTTACGAAAGGGTAGTTCGAGGATTCAACCGTCAATGCGTCACGTTAACTGAACCAGTTCAAAGTTAGGATACTTTGCCAGACTTGATTTGCCTAATGAGGCATATGATGTTACACTCTAAACAGGGTCGCTTGAATTAGATTGAGATGCCACAGGAGGCATAACCGTGTTGCGAAAGCACATTCATTACACATTACCCTTGTTCCTCATAATCATCTTGAGCGGTATTGTTGGTTGTGTTCGTCCAGCTGGCGAAGATATTGCTCCACAGGTGGCACAGCTTCCAACGTTTACCATTACCCCCAGTGAAACGTTCACCCCCACCATTACTTTGACACCTTCTGAAACAGGGATTGTGCTTGTAAAAGAAATTACTGCCACTTCAACTCCCACTCAAACGCCATCACTGACGCCGGTTCAGAGCTTTTTGGCACAATCTGCTCAAGAGGCAACCACTCCTACTGTGGTAGGGGTGAATGAGTTTCAGTTGACGGCTACTGCAATTGTGGCGGGGGCAACCGCAACCATTGATGCTCAATTAACGGCGACCGCTCTCGCTTCGGGAATTGGACTACCAACACAAACATCCACCCCTGATCTGGTTGCCACCCAAGCCGCAGCGTTTGC
>CAIRDJ010000060.1 GCA_903877335.1 uncultured Chloroflexota bacterium
GCTCCCCACGAAGGCTTCGGGATTGCTCGCTTGCATTTCTGGTTGGCTCATGAACTCGATGAAGCGCACCGCGTTGTCATAGTTGGCGGCATTGACAACCACGCCGGCACTGTTCACGTTGAAGAACGCGCCTGTTTGGCCCTCGCTCTGTTGCATGAAATGAATGCGCACCGCGTCATAGATCGCCTTGTCGTCGTTAGAACCATTTGCCAACCGTGCGAGGTAGTAATGATTGACAAACGCCACATCACATTCACCAGCGGCAACGGCGGTGATGATGCTGGTGTCGCTGTTGATATAGCGCGTGACGTTGTTGGAAAGATTGGTAAATGCCGTAAGTGAGTCGTCCTCGCCAAGATGGAACACGAGGCTACTCATCAAGGCGACGGTGTAAGTGTGGGATGCTGGGCGCACGCAAACGCGATCTGCCCAAGTTGCCGTGCCCAAGTCGGCATAGGTTTGGATGCTGGCGAGTTCTTCTGCGGTGACGTTGGCGGGATTATAAACCAACGTGCGGATGCGCTTGCTCAATCCGTACCAATACCCTTCTGGATCACGCAATTCGACAGGGATATTGGCGTCCAACACATCGGATTGAATCGGTTGAAGCAGTTCACGTTGTGCCGCCATTTCTAACACCCCTGCATCAATCGCCAAGAAGACATCTGCCACGCTACGCCCGCCTTGGTCAACTTCGGCGGTGAGGCGTTCCAGCAAGTCGTTGGGCGTGCCCGCCGAAACGCGCACTTCAATGCCGGTCGCTTCTTGGAAAGCAACGAAGGGAGCTTCCATCGTTCCGTAGTGGCGAGAGGAGTAAACATTCAAAACGGGTTGTTGTGCGTATGCCAACATGGGTATGGAAACGGCAAGCAAGAGGGTTGCCAACAACATTGAGCGAATGAACTTATTGAACATTCAGAAACTCCTGAATTGATTTTAGGAATGAGTAAATGGGATGCTACGTATCATCTTGAGGGGTAGGATGGCAGGTTTGAATGGGTGTGTCTACGAGTGGGGTCAAGTCAAAAGTTGCACAGTGGGTAGGATCATCATGAACGCGCCTATCGCACGGAGATTGCAGATAAGCACAAAAGAGTTTAACAAAGGTTAAAAATAGATGGTTGCATTCATCAGTAATTGCTCATCCATAATGCAAGACAATGTGGTAGCATATTCCGTAGTGTCGAATGTTCACGTTAGTCAGGGAATCATGTCCTCAGCACAAGATACCAAATTCAATTCATTGGTGATCTTTCCTAAGACCACTCTCTCACCCTTTGCTCGCCCGAACCGTGCGCTCGCCCCATTCAGTAGAAGTGGGCAACTCATCACCCAACTGACCCCAGTAGACCCTGACAAAGCCCGTATCCAAAAGCTCAACCAACGCTTCGTAAATACTTTCAACGCAGCTGGTACAGGGATTATTTTGGCAGTCGTGGTGGCTCCTGTCTTGCCCGCCATCAACATTTTGGCGGTCTTGCTGTTGTTATACTCGGTGCGCATTTCCGCTCAAAACGCATGGAACGCCCTTCGTCAGGGTAAACCTAGCGCGTACCAACTGACCATTGTCGCATTCATGATGGTGCTGCTCGGTGGTAACTTGGTTATGGCAGGCGCGTTGTCATTCATTGCTTCGTCCGCGCTGATGTTAACCACGCGCGTGAAGGGCGCCACCACCGATCAAATTGTGGACATGTTCCGCCAACAGGCACGCTTTGTTTGGGTGGTGACGGAAGACGGGGAACGCTTGAACATCCCCATTTCTGCGGTACAAGTGGGACAGGTGGTGGCGGTGGACACAGGGCAGACCATTCCTGTTGATGGAAGCATCATCGTAGGGCATGCGTCGATCGACCAGCACATGCTCACGGGGGAATCTCAACCATCGGAAAAGGGCGTGGGCGAAGCGGTCTACGCTTCTACGAGCGTGTTGTCTGGGCAAATATTTGTGCGGGTTGAAAAGACTGGCAATGAAACGACCATTGCCCAAATCGGGCAAATCCTCAACAAAACGCTTGGATCAAAAGCGGATGCCCAACTGTGGGCGGAAGATATAATTGACAAGAGTGTCATTCCGTCTCTACTGATTGGCGCGGCACTCCTCCCGACGTTTGGTTATACTGCCGCCACCGCTTTCCTATTTGCTCATCCCAAAATGAAAATGCCCATGTTGGCAGGAACTGCCGCGCTGGGATCATTTTATATTCTGTCCGATCAAGGTATTCTGGTGAAGGATGCCCGCGCCCTAGACTTCTTGCGCGAGGTGGATACGGTGGTATTCGATAAAACCGGCACCCTCACGCTCAATAAGATGCAGGTGGCGGATATTCACACCAGCATGGATTTTGATCCTCTAACCGTTTTGGCGTATGCCGCCTCTGCAGAGGTTGGTCAACCCCACCCCATTGCACATGCCATCGTCGAAGCTGCCGCGCAAGCCAACCTCACGCTTCCGCACATTGTTTCCGCCCGTTATGAAATCGGCTATGGGTTGGATGTTCAAACCGAAGCCTATCGGGTGCGTGTGGGCAGTTATCGCTTTATGGAGATTGAGCAAATTCCACTCCCCCCCAACATCGAGGAGGCACTCGCCTATGCCAGTGACATTGGGCATTCGTTGGTGATGGTGGCGTTTGATGATGGTCTCGTCGGGGCGTTAGAGATGGTGCCAATGGTGCGCCCAGAAGCGCACACCGTGATTGAGCAGTTGCACGCGCTGGGCATCGAACACACTTATATCATCTCCGGCGATCAAGAGGGACCCACGCGCAAGTTAGCGCACGAATTGGGAATCGACCATTACTTTGCCAACACCCTCCCTCAAGAGAAGGCGCACCTCATTGAGCAACTGGTAGAAGCAGGGCGCATCGTGTGTTATGTGGGAGACGGCATCAACGATTCGATCGCTTTAGGCAAGGCGCACGTTTCGGTGTCGTTGGCGGGCGCGTCCACCGTTGCCAAAGATACAGCGCGAGTGGTACTCATGGGCGACAACATTGAGAAACTCCCCGCGCTCTTCAAGTATGGCAAGCAATACGTCCAAACCACGCGCCGAACGCTGATCTATTTGTCCATCATCAGCGGGGGGGCAATGCTTCTCGCCCTCGCGCCGTATGGCTTGGGCATTGCAATGGCATCTTACATTCTCAGTTTGAGCGGTGGGTTGGTGTTGGCGTTAGAGCCAGCGTGGAAATACTCGCGCGAGAAATCACAAGCCGAGTTAGCAAGTGGCGAAAAGTTGCGACGTGCCTTGTTGGCAAGCAAGCAAAATCATTAATTGCGGTTAACCTGGCGTGTAAGCACCTACCTTTTTTAGTTCTGATGTGTTTTCTCACTCCCTGCCTAACTCACAGAGAC
>CAIRDJ010000061.1 GCA_903877335.1 uncultured Chloroflexota bacterium
CGAAGGGCGTGATGCTCCCTATTGTGTGCGTCTTGGTTTGGAGTCTTTCCCCGTTGCTCATCAGCGGTGGATGGCTCATCCGCATGTATACGCTGTTGGGTTTTTGGGTGGCGTGTTTGCTGTGGGTGACGGTTACGTCTAGTCGCTGGCGGTGGGTGGTTTGGGGCGTGGCAGGCTTAGGCGCGTTATACACACACATCATCGGGGCGGTGATCTTTGCCAGCGCGACAGTCGTATTGATCGGGACACAACCACGCCGTCGGCGGTGGTTGGTGGCATTCGCGCTGATGATCCTTGCGTTGTGGCTTCCCTTCGCGCTCCCAACTGTGCGCCTGTTCACCTCCGACACACTATTAGGTGCATCGGTCAATCCGACCTATCAACTTGCCTCGTATGAAGTCCCAACGGCTCTGTTGACCACCGTTCTTGCCCATCGAATGGTATTACCAAACTGGGCAGGATGGGGGCTGTTGGCAAGCTGGGTCATCTGTTGGGGCATAGCGTGGCGACAGTCGCGCTTGCGTCCGTTATTGGCATTCGTCGCCTTGACTTGGGCGGGCATGGCGGTGCTGGGCGTGGGGGCACACTTCTTCAAACCCCGTTACCTTGTTCCGTTTGGGATGGTGTGGCTCTTGCCGTACCTCCTTCCCTTCCAGCGTCCACTAAGAGTAACGGGTATAGCGTGCGCAGTGACAGGAGTGGCGGTCTTGGGGGTGCGCTTGGATGTACAATATGGATGGCGCGATGACTGGGTAGCTGGAACGCGCTACGTGAGTGATGCCACCTTGCCCCAAGATGCGGTGGTGATTGTGCCCGACTGGGGACAAGAGGCGTTTCGCTACCATTACAACGGGGAGGCGCCCTCACAAGGTTTCTTCCCACAAATTGCCCCCACCCTCAACCTGAGCGGGGCGTTTGAGCCACTGCTCATCGGGCGCGATCGGGCATGGTTGGTGCGCTATCAACCCCTCGTGAGCGATCCTCACGACTTGGCATTAGACTGGTTTCGCGGACGGTATCCGCTGGTCAGCGAGGCATATCCGGCAGGGATGCACATTCAGTTATATGATCTTCAACCCATCGTAACCGCCCCCCAACCCACTCCCCCACTCAACATCACCTTCGCGGAAACACTGACCCTGCGCGGAATCGCCCCGCTGGTGACGGAGGTGTTCGCCCATGATGAGCGGTTGCACCCCCCTAACGGGCGTGTGTTGGTGGTGTTATATTGGGAAGCAACGCAACCCCACGCCCTCACCCCGCGCGTGCGCCTGACCGATCCGTTCGGGCAAGTCTACGGTGAAGCGATTGACTACGGTGTGCCTGCGCCTGCTTTGGTGGCGGGGGAATTAGTGCGCGTCCACTATGATCTCAACCTCAACCCCGAAACGCCTCGCGGACGCTACAACATCGAAGTCGTGGTATTGGATAGCAGCGTGCCCGTGACGGCGCAGGGGGATGGCGCAGGGGCAACATGGTTCATCGCGGGGCAAGTCATGGTGCGGTGAAGAGTTCGCGGAGAAATGCTTTCACTTCATAAGAGGTTAATCTGCTGGGTAGTAGTCTTCACCTACCGCACCTCAAAGTCCATCTCAAAGTTGGATTGGATGGCATCAGGCGAATAGGTGGTGATGGTGATCTCGCCATTCTTACGGCGAGCTAAGCGATGATAGCGAAACAAAGTAGGGTCTTCCTGCTCATGAAAGGCATCATAAGCGGATTCAATCATCTCAGAGCTATGGGTGGTGGCAATTACTTGGACGTTGAATAGTTCTGCTACTTCCCCCAGTATCTGCCAAATTTTGGCATGGGTGGAATAGTGCAACCCGTTTTCGATCTCATCAATCAAGATTACCCCATTGCGTGCGTTGCCCATTGCCAGCACCAATTGCAAAAAGCGATTCATCCCGTCCCCCATCAGCACAATCGGGGTGGGCTTCCTGTCCCCTATCTCAACATGCACCATCACCGATCCATATCTTTGTAATAGGCGTGCCGATTGAATGCGCGGTTCAATCGCTTGCAATGCCTTGACCACGAGTGCCTCTTGCCCCTCTAAGATCAAGGTACTAAACCGCTCTGCAACCACTTCAAAGCCTTCACGAATGGTTGAATTGAAAAAGTAAGTGGGATGACGATCTTCTAAAGAGGGTGATGAAACCATCAACTGTCCCAATTCAACCTTGAAATTGATTTCAGTAACGGAATCGGATTGCATTTTATCTTGAACGCTTAATTGGAAGATGGGCTGTACTACATCAGAGGACAAACTAACCATAGCGCGGTCATAGCTATTTTTCACCACAGCAAGGCGGAAATCATATTCTTGCTGGTCAGTTCGTCCTGCCAGTTGAATTTCTTGGTTAGAATCAAATTGATAGAACAAACTATCAAAAGCTGTGCTTCTTTGGGTATCGGTACTTATTTGAATCCGTGACAGTCCGCGAAAGGCATTGAGACGTGTCCATATTTCACCCTTATGCGGGTTTGCAAAGAGGAAGAAGGCTTCCAGTAGGCTAGTCTTGCCCACGTTATTCTTGCCACCGATCAGGTTAATACGCGCCAAATCGTTGATTTCTAAATCTCGAAACCCTCGAAAGCCTCGTACTGTGAATGTTTGATACATCATTGCCCTCCCTTATTGAGACTCAACGGACACAAGCGATGGTATCATACAGGTAAGGGTTGCGCCAATATCGGCACGCTCACCCGATCACACTAGATCCGATCGGCGATCTGTTGGCTAATTTCCCACAAGCGTGCCCACGCTTTGGGGTCATAAGTGGCGGGGAAAGACTTTCGTTCCGCACAATTATCAAAGTATTTGCCGCTTACATTGTGAACATTGGGGGAGGTGGCAAGATAGATGCTAGTCTGTGCGCCTTCTTGCGGGGACTTCTGAAACACTTTCGCCACGGACGATAATGCCTTGCTAAACCACCCATTGTCACGCATGAAGTTGGTTGCCACCGCACCAGGGTGCAAGGCGTTGACGGTGATGCCCGTTCCCGCTAGGCGTTTTGCAAGTTCATACGTGAACAAGACGTTCATGTGCTTGCTTTGCGAATAGGCGCGAAAGCCACTGTAGCTCCGTTGAAATTGTAGATCTTTCCAGTTAACCGGGAGCACATGTGCCCCAGACGACACATTGACGATGCGTGCGCCAAACTCTGCATCGCGTTCAGCACTATGTTGAATGAGTGGAAGCAAGTCTTGTGTCAACACGAAGTAGCTCATGTGGTTCAGGGCAAAGGTCATTTCTAAGCCATCGACACTCTCAAGGCGTTTCATGAAAATGGCACCCACATTATTGACCAAGATGTCTAGCTGGTTGAACTGAGCGCGATACGCCTGCGCCAAAAGCCGAACCGCCCGCATGTCAGAAAGATCAGCTACCATGTAGTGGATAGTGGGATTGCCAGTTTCATCAGCAATGCGCTTGACTGCCTCCAGACAACGCGCTTCATTGCGCCCAACAATCATCACGGTAATTCCCAAGCGTGCCAATTCAAGCGCAGTGACAAAACCGATCCCGTTGGTTGCTCCGGTAACAAGCGCGTACTTTTCTTTAAAGTCCACCATGTTTGTTTGCTCCTATAACCTATGCTTCGACTTGAACAACCCTCCGCCTAAGGATAGGCGAAAAGGTTGACGAAAGATGTAGCAACACGCCCATTCTCCTGCCTGCCCGCACGAGCAAACAGGAGAAAGACGGCAATCTTGAACGCGCTAGAGGATGTTGCTAACCGCCCCATCATCCGCTTGTTGTGCCAGCTTGGCATACTTCGCCAGAACACCGCTGGTGTAGTTGGGGACGGGTGCTTGCCAATTTGCCCGACGCTCTGCCAACACCTCATCACTTAAGTCAACTCGTAGGATACGGTTTTCCACATCGACCTCGATCATATCGCCTTCTTGCAACAGCGCGATCGTTCCGCCAACCATTGCTTCGGGGGCAACGTGCCCAATCATCAAGCCACGTGTTCCGCCGGAGAACCGCCCATCGGTGAGCAACATCACCTCTTGCCCTAAACCTTGCCCAACCAACGCCGCCGTGATTTGGAGCATCTCGCGCATGCCGGGACCGCCAACGGGACCTTCATAGCGAATGACAACCGCATCACCCTTGTTGATCTCACGGTTCTTGACCGCTTCAAAGGCATCTTCTTCACGGTTGAAAATGCGTGCCGGACCGCGGAAGAATTGGGGTTCTGTGCCCTTGAGTTTGACGACTGCCCCGCGTGGTGCTAGGTTGCCCTTCAAGATCACCAACCCGCCACTGTCTTTAACAGGGTGGTCAAGCGGAAGGACAACTTTTTGGTTAGGAGTTTCTACGGCGGTGGAGGCTTCTTGCGCCAACGTCTTGCCCGTCACGGTGAGGGTTTCCCCGTTCAAGTATCCACCTTCAATCATGCGTTGTGCCAATAGACGAATCCCGCCCGCCTCATACATATCGAGGGCATTGTAGCGTCCGGTGGGGGTCATGTCCGCAATGAGGGGAGTACGACGACTGATGGCTTCGATGTCATCAATGGTGAAGGGAATGCCAGCTTCACGCGCAAAGGCGAGCGTGTGTAACACCGCGTTGGTGCTTCCGCCCGTGCCTGCCGCCGAAGCGATCGCGTTTTCTAGCGAAGCACGAGTGATGATCTGGCTTGGGCGGATGTCATTTTCCAGCAACTGCATAATCATCTCGCCTGTTTTGACAGCGATGTCTTCCTTCTCGCCATCCGTTGCCGGGATGTCATTGAAGCCCATTGGAGAGATGCCCATGATGGCGGCAATGGTGCTCATGGTGTTGGCGGTGAACTGTCCAGCGCACGCACCCGGTCCTGGGCAGGCAACATCTTCGATGCGCTTGAGGTCTTCTTCGCTTATCTTGCCACTGGTATATGCGCCAATTGCCTCATACACATGGACAATGTTGATCTCTTTATCTTCCTCTGGTTGACCATCCATCGCATTCATGGGGTAGCGTCCGGGGAATTTGCCGGGCTTGATCGTCCCACCGTACAGCATCAACGAAGGAACATTCAAGCGAATGAGTGCCATGATTGTGCCGGGGATGGTTTTGTCGCATGAACTGACGGCGACAACCGCATCAAACATGTTCGCCGCGGCAACTAGCTCAATGCTGTCGGCAATCATATCGCGTGAGATGAGGGATGCCTTCATGCCTTCGGTGCCCATCGTGATGCCATCGCTGATCGAGATGGTATTGAATTCAAGGGGGGTGGCACCAGCGCGACGGATGCCTTCTTTGATTTTCGCGCCGATCATCTTCAAGTGGAAATTACACGGACCGATTTCTGTCCACGTGTTGGCAACCGCCACCAAGGGCTTGGCGAGGTCTTCGTCGGTGAGTCCAATAGCTTTCA
>CAIRDJ010000062.1 GCA_903877335.1 uncultured Chloroflexota bacterium
GTTGGCACGTCGCCACTCAAAAACTTCGGTGTCATCGGTCGTGCCCAAACCAAAAATCTTACGGCGATAGGTCATGTGATGTTGCGTCACGCGCCACATGGGGTGATTGCCGGGGTTAATCCGCACATGCGAAGCGATCGAAACAAACTTACCAACATCGCTATAAATAATGTCCACATCCCCAGCAGCATAACTATAGTCGCCAAAGGTGGATTCAATGATGCGACAGTTGGCAAAGATTTCTGTCCATGCCCCTATGTGACTATCCATGATGAAGACATCATCATGGAAGAAGGGGGCTAACCCAAGTTGTTTATCGCGCTTTTTTGCCAACATTTCTGGGTTCTTGGGATGCAAGTCAATATGAATCATCAGGATAAGACCTTTGCGCCATTGGTTAAACGCGCCATGAACCAATCCCAATAGACTGCTTCCCCCGCACGGAAGGTGGCATGAACGCGCGGGTGATGATATTCGTGGGTGACGAGCGCGATGTCCGCTCGCTTACCAACAGCGATCTTACCGCGATCGGTGAACTTGACGGCATCGGCAGGGTTAGCTGTCACCAGTTGAATCGCTTGAGGGAGGGGCAGGATACCATCATCAGCAATCTTGAAAGCTGCTTGCAAGGGAGCAGCGGGGTAGTAATCTGTGGCAAGGCTATCTACCAAGCCATTGCGCACACCCTCTAACGCGCTGAGATTGTTGCTGGTACTTTTACCCCGATAGGCGTTGGGTGCCCCCATCACAACGTGCATTCCCAAGCGACGCGCTTCTTCAGCAGCCTCAAACGAGACGGGAAATTCACTCACGGTGACACCGAGTTCAGCCATCTTGTTGACTTTCTCAATCGTATCATCATCATGAGAAGCAACCACAATGCCATTCTTCACTGCCAAGTCGGTCATATCCTTGACGAGATGCCAATCACGCGGGACTTCCGCCTCTTCGAGAATTTTGGCTTTAATCTTTTCGATCGCATTCTCATCAATCAAGTCGGTATCCGCTCCCATCCACCTCTTCATGAAGCGAACATAGTGGTCAACATCGGTGTACTGCCCTTGTCCGGGAGTATGATCCATCAGGGAAACCAAATGAAGTTGGTTATCGCGGAGCAATTCATTCAGCATATCAATCGTCTCCATGTTGCGAACTTCAAAGCGAGCGTGCACACGCATATCGCACAACAAAGACGGGCGTTGCGCATTCACAGCGCGAATGATTCGCATCGCATTTTCAGAACGTCGCAAGTCCCCTTTGTCCCAGGAGAATGAAATGGCAGCAAATGCGGTTGTAATGCCAGTGGCAACGAGGCGTTTGTCCAACTCATATATCCCTAGCTCAACCGGAAAGAACGCGCCCGGACGCGGTTCAATATCGCGCTCCAGCATGTCTCCATGAAAATCGACGATGCCGGGGATTGCCATCAACCCACGACAATCGATTGATTCAAACGAGATTTCTCCTTCTTCGATCTCGGAAATCATCCCATCTTCAACGCGGATCGCGCCTTTTTCCAGCACGCTATCTTCTAGTACGATTTGTAAATTACTTAACCAATAGGTTTGGATCATGCTCAACTTCCCTATCAACAGACTCTAAAACCAGTTCAATGGAATTATCCAGCAAATCTTGAACGTCTTCGGGATGATGGAACACCCCCATAATTGCCACCCCTTCTGTCTTAAGACGCGCTAACTCACGATGAAGCGAGGCGCGTGCTTGAACATCCAATGACGCAGTGGGTTCATCCAACAGCAATAAGCGATGTGGACGAATGAGCGCACGCGCCAGATTCACCTTCTGTTGCTCCCCACCGCTAAACGTTGTTGGGTAGGCGTGCCACAGATCGGTCTTCAATCCGAAGGAGTCCAGCAAACGCTCCGCCCGTTCTTGGGCAACCTCAGCGGATAGACCTTGTAAAAGGAGGGGTTCACTGACCAACTGCAGTGCGGTGATACGCGGACGAGGGCGCAAGAACTGGGTGACAAACCCGATCTCTTGTTTACGAAGCAATGCCATATCGACATCTGCCAGACTTGCCAAATCCACCACCCCATACTGGGAGTGATACAGAGCTTCTCCGCATGTGGGGCGATAACTACGGTATAAACAGCGCAAGAGGGTACTCTTGCCCACCCCATTGGCACCGCTCACCAATAGAAATTGCCCCGCACTCAAGTTGAAATTCAGGTTGGCAAACGCGGAAATTTCCCGCGCCAAATGGTGAATAAAAAACCGCTTGCTATAGTTCTTGACACTCAAAACATTCATCGGTGTTGTCCTAAAGTTTGGCATGAACCAGTTGCTGGGTGTATTCTGCTTGGGGGTCTTCCAGAATTTGATCGGTTAAGCCCGCCTCAATCACCTCTCCGTTGCGCATGACCATCACGCGATCGGCAAGGGTGCGGATAACCCCCAAGTCATGGGACACAATCAAAATCGTCACCGTTAGTTCTTGTTGCAATCGCTTAAGCGTATCTAAAACCAACGCCTGCACACTCACATCCAAGCCGGTTGTTGGTTCATCCAACAAGAGCAACTGCGGTTTGAGGGCTATCGCTTTTGCCAATTGAACCCGCTGTTGCATCCCGCCTGACAAACGCATGGGCAAGTCATCCATACGATCTAGCGGAAATTCAGACACCGCGAGAGAATCTTCAGCAACATCGCGCAAGGTCTTAAAGCGTCGTTCGCCCGTGATGAGCAGGCGTTCGGCAACATTCCCGCCACTGGTATAGTGCATTCGCAACCCCAGGTGGGGGTTTTGATACACAATGCCAATGTGTTGGGTTTGCACTTCTCTACGACGGTAGCGATCACACGCCAGCAAGTTTTCCCCTTGCAGAGAAGGAACATTCAAATTGAAGGTGCCTCCCTTGGCTATCTCTTGTAGATTGAGCAGGCGTAATACCGTGGATTTACCCGAACCCGATTCACCAACAATTCCCAAGACTTCGCCCGGGTAGACATCAAAACTGACATCATGGACGGCACGCACACGCCCGTAGGTTTGGTAGAGATGCTGTACACGCACCAACGGCATCTCGGTTATCAGTTGTGGAGCCATTAAGGGTACAACATTATTTAAGGTATCCATCGTGATAGAAGCTCCCTTCATCGTCAAAGTAGGTTGTGCCCGTAGCAGGGTTAGCATCACGCTGGATCAACTTGGAGACATAACCCGTATCGGAAACTTCAAATATGGAAGAGCCATCTGCTTGTGGGATTTCATTCATGAATTTGTTTTGTATCCCCGTTCTGACGCACACCCACCCGCGCTGGTTTTCTACACGGAAAGGCACATCATCAAATTCCAATGGATACACATTGGTGTAGGGTGGGACGGCATACAAGCGTTTCTCCCGCCCGGCTGAAAGAATCGTCAGGTGTTGCGCTTGGTGAAGTTTAGGATTATCCCAACGGGGAACAGGGCTAGGACTCATGATGTAGCGGTTGTGCACCATCACAGGGTAACTGGCACCTTGAACATAATCCCCAAAGCGTACTAATTGCTCATACAGCACTAGCCACATTTGACCATAGTCGCGGTCAGCGTGCATCTCGCGTGATTTCGCCATATCGCTTTGAACCCGTCGCAAAGGTTCAGGGTCTGGCACTTGTAAGATCAGCACCTGTTTTTCGGTCAGGATTTCTTCAGGAATACGATGGCGACTTTGAATCAAGGTAGCCTGTAGCGTGTCGGTGGTGGTCTTTGCGTCGCTCATGCGCGTGATGAAGCGACGTAAATTCGCGGCATTCACGCTATCGTCCGCCCCTTGGTCAATCACTTTCACCGTATCATGGGGGCTAATCAAACTCAATGTTGCTTGTAGCCCCCCCGTTCCCCACCCACGCGCAATGGGCAATTCGCGGCTAGCATAGGGAATTTGTGCGCCGGGCAAAGCAATGCCCTTCAGAATGCGACGGCGCAACTCACGCTTGGCATAAGCATCTAGGAAGGCATAACTATAATCACTGGCAGGATGTGCAAGTTCTTTTAGGCTCATGCTGTCACCATCTTGGTCGATTCACTAGGTTCAGGAGAGGTGTAGCCCTCTTTGCTGGCAGGGTATTCAGCTTGAATAACCTTGCGGATGGAGTCCATACCGCTGGCAAAGGTGACGTAGTGTGGCAATTTGAAGTGAATACAAAAGCCCGACGCTTCAACCGATTCGGTATGATAGAGGACGAAATCTTCAGTGTGAGCAGGATGAGGTTCAGCTTGATTCATCTCCATATCGAGGGTTGCCCCCGCGATTAACTTGACTTCGTTCCACCCCATGGTTGCGGTGTAGCCCAATTTATAGCCCACCCCACCCCCGCCACCGCTAGAGATGATCTCCGCTTGGCTCATGCGAAAACGCCCCACACCAAAGGGTTCACCAGAAATAGGATGCACCATCTCAAGATCGGCATACGCTAAACGGAGTTCATTCACGGTAGGGTGAGTAAAACCATACCCGCGCATGCCCGCATATCCCAACGCCAACACCCCCCCCGTCTCTGCGCGCGCTAACGCTTGCAAACGATGGGCACGTGGCGCAGGCATCGTGATTGGGTCACGTGTGACATCGGGAATGTCAGAGGGATTGGTGGGGTTATTGGCGCGTGGGATTTGCACCAAGAGGCGGTTCTCGCGTTCCCAATCTGCTACCAGCGGGTAACTGCGTGGAGCTGGTTGATCGGCAAGATCAACAGCTGGTGTAGGCTCAACCGCCCCACCCTCTAAAACATCGGTGCGCAAAATGCGATGGCTGTAATCCAAACTCGGTCCCAAAATCTGTCCGCCGGGAATGTCCTTGAAGGCGGCAGAAATTCGCCGAATGGTGGTCATTCGTTCGGTCGTGATCGGTTGAGCATAGGCAATGCGCGGTTGTGTAGAGCGGTACGCACGCAACAACAAGACTGCTTCGTATAAATCCCCACCACTTTGCACCAATGCCAACGCCGCAAGCTCAGGAGCATAGAGCGACCCCTCCCCTAACACCCGATCTACTAAATACGGCATCGTTTCCAAAACTGTTTGTACCGCCTCTAAGGTGACATTCCCCTTGAGGGCGTGGTAAAAACGCTCGGATTGATCTATCGCTTGCTCTCCACCTTTGGTTGCTACATAAGCCATGCTTGTCTATTCCTGTACTAACGTGGTGCGAGGTAAGCCAATGACGCGGTTGCCCTCTACAAAGAAAGCGTCCCACCCCATCGGATAGTGAATCATCTGTTGACGTAACTTCCAGAACTGTTCGGGAATCCCTGCCAGTTGTACCGCTATGGTCGATTGAATACCGGGTCCACGCCAAACGGTGGTTTGCCCCGCTGACAGCTGACACCCCAGAATGAGCGTGGACGCATCCTGCGGATTCAACATCGTTCCAACCGAAGCCTGCGCCACAAGGTCAAGGTCAAGTCGGTTTGGCACAAACCAATACGCCGCTTGATCGGGAGTTTGTGCATGAGAGCCACTGCGCTCAAGATAGGGCATCCATTCGGCATCGGGCGTGTAATAACTCGTTTCAATGTCCAGCAAGGTATCCGCAATAGCGCGAAAACTCTCATCGGTACTCGCGGTGGGCAAGGTGAAAACTCGCCCCGGAAATGCCAAAGCATTCATGAGAGCGATGAAGGTATCGTGTGTGAGGGCTTCTGAGTCTGTGTAATGGGGTGCAACCATGATGTTAGAAGGTCTCCATGTTGACACGGGTGGATTCTACTTGACGCAACAAGCGTTGCTCCTGCTCCGCAAGCAAATGGGCCTGTTCAGCAACAAACGCACTGACCCGTTCGGTCAACAAGTGACCACGTTGGGTGGCATCTAAAATCGCCAATGCCAAAGCCTGCTCCAGATCGCGCCCCATACAAGCAGCATAGCCATGGTGTCCGTCAACGGTGACAAATGCCTCTGCAATCAGAACTTCACCCAGATGAAAGATCGTTCCATCCACGCTATCGGTGGCAGGCACCATCACCAAGCCGGTACGATTTTGCTGAACGATGATCTCCCCCAGTTGGGGGATGAGGTCATCGACGAAGAGCTTCACCGTGTGCGACGGTGCATGCGTCAAGATACTTAACATCTCACTCATTATTCATCCATTTCACTTTTGGATAAAACACAACAATAGACTAATTTTTCGTTTGAATCAACGATTATTTTATTAAATTATGACCGCTTAGTCATAATAGTCGCTTGGGGGTTCTGTGAGGAAAGCTGAAGGAGTAGTGGGAAAGGGCAAGGAGATCGCTCTCCCTGCCCCACAAGAAAATCAGA
>CAIRDJ010000063.1 GCA_903877335.1 uncultured Chloroflexota bacterium
CCAAACTGTTGATCCTCAGCTGTGGAAGTTCAGAAAATGTGATCCGTTGGATTCCGCCCCTTGTGGTGAGCGCAGATCAAATTGATCGGGCAGTAGAAATTTTCGCACAAGCGATTCAACAATCGCTCGGTTAATTGGTTTCACATGGGGAGAAGGTCACTTCTCCCCGTCGTGATAGGTACTCAAGGATTTGCTCCATGAAGATCGCCATATTGGATGCCGTTCCAAGCGAATACATTCCCCCCTCCAGTCCGCTTACAGATGCAGAAAAGTTTTTAACGCTTTTTCAAGAAGTGGCCTTACAGGCAGAATTTACGGTCTACAATCTTGCTACGGATTCTTTGCCTGCCGATGTACATCAATACGATGGCTATCTCATCACGGGTAGTCCACTGGGTGTTCATGATGAGGTGGAATGGATTCAACAACTGTTAGCATTCATTTGCTTGTTAGATGAGCATCAGAAGAAATTGGTCGGCGTTTGCTTCGGACATCAAGCTATCACACAGGCTTTAGGAGGGGAAGTGGCGCGTGCTGAGAGCGGATGGTTAGTGGGAGTTTCAAAAATGACTTTGCACGCTTCCCCGTCTTGGATGCAACCGAGCGTTGCAACCTGTCAGATCTACCATGTCAATCAAGATCAAGCAATCACCTTGCCAATGGGAGCACAATTAATCGCTTCCTCTGCCCGCTGTCCGTTGAGCATGTATACGCTTGGGGATCATATCTTTTGTATGCAGGGACACCCAGAGCAACCGCTTAATGCCATGTATGCCATCATGGAGGTGTTGAAAGACCGCATCCCCCGTGAAGTTTTTAACGCGGGGGTTCAATCGTTGGGATTGCCGGTTGATCGCGGCTTGGTTGGGGAATGGATTCGCAAGTTTATGGTGAAAGATGATGAATGGACTGGGAGCAATGAACTGAAATGACGACACCGCTCATTGGAATTACTACCTATCATAAGGATGAACGGGGCTATATCCAGTTGCCGTCACAATATGCCGAAGCCGTTCGCCGAGCCGGCGCGATCCCGCTTTTGATTCAACCCGGCGAACCACGTATGGATGAACTCATGGCATTGTTGGATGGCTTGATTCTCTCCGGTGGGGGGGATGTTGACCCTGCGCTATACACCACTCAACAACATCAACAAGTTTATTGGGTGGATCAAGAGCGCGACCGCTTTGAAATTGACCTCACAAACCGCTCTTTGCAAGAGGATAAACCCCTCTTGTGCATTTGTCGCGGGCTACAAGTCCTGAATGTTGCCCTGGGTGGAACGCTCATCACGCACATTCCCGATCAAGTGACGGGGGCAATTGAACACCGCCAACTCCCACGCGATCCCATTGCGCATGCGGTGGAACTTGATCCGAGTAGCCATTTGGCAACTGTGATGCAGTCGCAACAGGTTGTTACCGCTTCGTGGCATCATCAGTCTATTGAGCAGGTTGCTGAGGGGTTGAAGGTGGTTGGGCGTGCGCCTGATGGGGTGATCGAGGCGGTTGAAATGGAAGATAAGCCTCATGTAATGGCGGTGCAGTGGCATCCAGAATTGACGGCTATGACTGATCCCACCCAACAACGCTTATTCGATGAATTGGTAGCGTGGGCGGTTCAACGGCGTAGGTTGTGATATGCTCTCGGGTTCACTAGGTAGTGAATCCTACAAGATGAAAGAATGGAGGAGGAGCAAACGACGTTTGACTCCCAATTAATGCGCATACTCGAAGAGATGATTGAAGCCGAAGCGGACATACTAGAGCGTGTTTCTGGCTTGCCCATTGATGTTGTCGCCATGTCTGTGGCTTCCAACATTTGGCGCACGAGCCAGTTATTTCGCCAGAAGATGGAACGCGATGTCTTGGTAAACTATCAATTAAGCTGGGCTAGTTTTTCTAGCTTATTCATTGTTTGGATTTGGGGACCCATTGACATGGGGGCAATTGCAGAATCTCAATCGGTGGGGCGTTCCACCATCACCAGCAGTATTACTCTGTTGGAAAAGAAGGGATATTGCGTGCGCGAACATCAAGGGGACGATCGCCGTAGCGTTTATGTGCGCCTTACTCCCGCGGGGCAAGCCCTCATCGAAGAAGTATTCCCGATCTTCAATCGCCATGAAAAAGAATTTACTGCCTGCTTGACCGACGATGAAGCTCAAACGCTCACGCATCTGCTTCGTAAGGTGATCCTGCACCAGCGGACGAATCCTCTACAGGAGAATTAACGTGCGTTCTCCTGTAGGTTGATGCTAACTCAAGGGCTTAGTCGTTGATAGTGTAGGTGACACTCATGTAGGATTCCACTGCCAGTGATCCTCCAGAAATGGGTGCACCCCCATCGCCTCCACCTAAGCCATTCACCCGTGCGCTGTAGGGAATCGCTTGATAATTGCCACCTTCAGTCACGTCAGTGACTTCCCCCAAGCTGACACCGATACTTTGTGCAATCAACTCGGCGCGCTTCTGGGCATCTTGCAAAGCGTCCACCCGTGCTCGGTTGCTTAGCTCGGTTGAATCTGACAGTCCGAAGGTCAACCCAAAGATATTGTTTGCCCCAGCATTCACAGCGGTATCAATGACCACGCCTGCTTGAGAAATATCGCGCACGGTGACATTGAGGGTGTGTTGCGCGTGATATTCGCGCTGACCCGTTGCACTGCCTGTTATCGAGTCATATTGGTCGTTCCACCACAGATTAAAACCGCTGGTTTGGATGTCACTCTCTAAAACTCCCAACTCTAAAAGCACAATTTTGATGGCTTCGATTTGGGTGTTTGCGGTATTGAACGCGATACTAGGACTGAGATCAACCACATCCACACCCAGTTGAATGGTAGCGATGTCAGGCGTGCCACTTGCCTGCCCAAATCCTGTTACCGTAATCGTGCGGAGGGGATTGCTTGTTTCTTGGGCAGACGCGCTCATGCTAACAACCCCTACTGTGGAAACAACCACGGCAATAACCAACAAGTGACGGAAAATACGATTCATGTTCTGACATTCCTTTGTCGAAGATACAATTAAAAGTGATGACGGCTTAGATCATTTCAGTTTTCTATTCTATCGTCGTCAATCATTAAACGTTAGGTTGCCCTCTTTTGTTCCACACTTTTTCAACTTTTTGAATATTGGTGGGTTGTTGATGCGGAACTACCATAAACGCAGGTGCTATCCTACAATCCTAACAAGATAAAAGGAGTTTTTTACCATGACACGCAAGATGATTATTGACACAGATACCGCTTCTGACGACGCTGTCGCATTGATGATGGCGATGCGAACCCCTGATGTAGAGGTCTTGGGAATCACCATTGTGGCGGGCAATATGCCCGTTGCACAAGGAAGCATCAACGCTCGTTATACCGTAGAACTATGTGGAAAACATATTCCCGTTTATCATGGGGCGGATAAACCGCTTCAACGCGAGAGCTACCGCGCCTATTTCTTTCATGGTCAAGATGGGATGGGTGACATGAATTACCCCCACCCACAAACTGCGCCTGCCTCACAGCACGCTGTAGAAGCAATGATCGAAATCATCAAGGCCAATCCCGGCATCATCCTTGTTACTTTGGGTCCGCTGACCAATGTTGCTCTAGCGGTATCCATTGCTCCTGAAATTGTGGCGAATGTGGGGCGGTGTGTGGTGATGGGTGGAGCAGCGAACACAGTGGGCAACATCACCCCCGCTGCAGAATATAATATCTGGTGTGACCCAGAAGCCGCACGTATTTGTTTTCGATCCGGCTTACCCATCGAGATGGTAGGGTGGGAATTGTGTCGGGGTGGGGCAAATCTCACCGATGAAGACATGCGTTATCTCAAAGAGGAAATCAACACCCCACTCTCTCATTTTACGGTGGACTGCAACGCTTCTGCATTGGTGGCAAGTCGGACTTGGTTGGGTGATCCGGGCTTGGGGTTGCCCGATCCCGTGGCGATGGCAATTGCCCTTGATCCCACGATTTGCACCCGTAAAAGCAAACACTACGTTGAGATCGAATGTGATGGAACATTCACACGGGGAATGACCATAGTCGATCAGTGCAACGTCACCCCCTACGACAGCGCGAATGTTGCCATGTGGCAACCCATTGTCTTGCGCGGTGAACCCCACATTACCATCTGCTGGGAGATTGATAACGACCGCTGGAAGCAACTACTATACCAAACCACGCGCTCCACAAGTTAACGTTCTGCTTTCCACGCGAGGGCAACCCAACCTAAGCCCAGTAATCCAAAGGTGACATCACGCGCCCGCATCAGCAAACTGAGCGTGATCCCAATTGAGGGATCGTAACCGAGCAAGCCAAACATGAACGTTTGGCTTGACTCTAACGCCCCCAATCCACCCGGCAAGGGGAGTAGGAAAGCAACTTGTTGCGCCATCAAGAGGTTGATAAGCTCGACCAATGTTAAGC
>CAIRDJ010000064.1 GCA_903877335.1 uncultured Chloroflexota bacterium
AATCCTCATCAAAGCATGGAAACGGCGCTGGACGTGGTGAATGAACCGGGCTACACGCGCGTTACCATCACCGATCAAGGAACTTACCTACAACGCCGGCATTTTCGGCATCGGTGAGGTGCGCTTGAGCCTTCACTTTGACAAAGTTTTAGAGTAACATTTGATGTTCGCGTACTTTGATTATTGCCGTTAATCGGTTAAACTTGCGTTAAAGTGTTTTTCAGTTGACGAGGGGATGTTATGGCCACATGGATGGTTGTCGAGGATGAACCAGATCTCTATGAAGTCTTGCTGATGATGTTGGAAACTTTCGGTGTGGATGGTTTGCCGTTTGTGGATGGTGAAGAAGCTGTTGACTGGATTGATGACCTGGACAACGGTTACTATAACGGGGAATTGCCTGTGGTTGCGCTGTTAGATATTCGCTTGCCCGGCGACATCCAGGGCTTAGATGTGGGGGCACGCTTGCGCCAAAGCCCGATCCTGTCGCATGACATTCGCATTGTGCTGGTGACAGCTTATAAGATGTCGCCCCGCGAGGAAAAAGAGGCACTGCGCAGGGCGGGTGCAAACCTATTAATTTATAAGCCGATTCCACGCTTTAACGACTTCCGCAAAATGATTGACAAGGTTTTACAGTGAGGTATCTCCTCCGTAACGCACCCTGTGGGGCGAGGGTTGCATGTTAGAGGCTTGCAGCGCGCACAATGTGACGCTCAGCGCGACGCTGTCATCCTGTTCCATGTTAAACCCTTCGCACCCTCCCCTAGCTTTTTCTCCTCTGAATGCCCCATCGGGACGTTGCATGAACAGCTTGTAAATACGCCGCTACGTCTCGTTAACGAACCTTCCCGCCGACAAGTTCACCCTACGCGACGCAGTGGCAAAATGGGGCACAGAATGGATTGGCGCTGTGTTGCACAAGCACGGCAAGAGCTGGTCAATGTGTTCCGCACTATGCGAGCATGCCGTCGCTGATCGTCTGTGAGGTCGCGCTGCGGTAGACGCTAACACCACGTGGGCACTCCTAACGTCGGGGTGCCCCATCGGTGAGGTTAAGGGTGAATGATGCGCACGAAGCGGTTGGGTTCTTTGCCATAGCTCTCGCTAATGAGCGACGAACGACGGATGAGTTCGTGCTGTTGACGACGAATGTGGGGGCTTTGCGGGGTGAGGTCCACCACCTGCTCCCCCGATTGCACCAAGAGAATGGCGGATTCTGCCTCGCGCATTGCTTGCCCAAAAGCGTTCTCATCGTCTTCGGGTTGTTGCAAATTGAACAAATCCGCCAGCAGTTTTTCCATTTGCGAAACGGTGTTCGCCCGCAACACATAGACGGGCATCCCGCGCCGTTCGGCATCCGTCACCAAGCGCGGACGCTGACGATAGTAGCTCTTGACGGTGACAATGGCGGTCGCCTTGTCGAAATCTTCGGTGACGTTCAGGGGCACGCGCAAGCGTCGCCCTGCCTGAAGCAACCGTTCGCGCGCCACCCCATAAACATACACCGTGAGCGGGATCATCTCTGGGGGCGAATCCATCGAAGAACCGTCATCGGTGCTGTCTAGCAAGGCGGAAAAGCTCGGCGGGGGCGGGGTGCTTAAGATCGGTGACGGGGTGGGTTTGGCATCGACAGTGTACCCTGTGCCCATCCCGTTGGTGGGTTTGCGGATGCTGTTGCGGCGGTTGCGTTGTGCGCTGGCATCACGCCCCATCTGGCGTTCGGTGATGAGCGTGGTTTCGGGCGTAATGAGGGTGATATTCAACGCGCCATTGGCTTGGCGTTCGCGCAGTTCCACATCAGGGGGGCTACCGCGCAAGAAACCATCCACCGACTCGGCAACATCAGGATGCACAAGCAGGCGGTCGCGCGTTTGAATCTCCACCAAGATGCTGAAGGTGGGCGGGTTGCGCCGTTCCAACACCGTCTTTTGCGTGCCACGCCGACGCGCCTCTTCATCCGACAGCGTAACCGATTCAATCCCCCCAATCAAGTCGGACAGCGTAGGGTTGAGCATCAGGTTATCCAGCGCGTTCCCGTGTGCCGTGCCAATCAACTGCACGCCACGCTCGGCGATGGTACGAGCAGCTTGCGCTTCTAGCTCGCGCCCAATTTCGTCAATCACGATCACCTGTGGATTGTGGTTTTCCACCGCCTCGATCATCACCTCGTGTTGCAAAGCTGGCTCGCGCACTTGCATGCGACGTGCCCGTCCCACCGCCGGATGGGGTACATCCCCATCTCCGCCGATCTCGTTCGAGGTGTCCACAATGACCACGCGCCGTTGCTCCCCCAAAACCCGCGCCGCTTCACGCAAGAGCGTGGTCTTGCCCACGCCGGGAGGACCCAACAACAGGACGCTTTTACCCGACAACACCAAATCTTCGATGATGTCGATGGTGCCATACACCGCCCGCCCCACGCGACAGGTTAACCCGATCACCGCGTTCTGACGGTTGCGAATGGCAGAAATACGATGGAGCGTGCGCTCCATGCCGGCGCGGTTGTCCGCATCAAATACCCCAATATGATCGACCACATAATCAAGATCATCACGACTGATCTCGGTTGGATCCAACACCACTTCGCTATTCACATAGCGAGCAGTAGGAACGCGCCCCAAGTCTAAGACGATTTCAATTAAGTCTTCAACACGGCGGTTGTGGATGGATTCTTGAATGCGTGGGGGTAAAACATTAAGCAATTTAGTAATATCATCTGTGACGCGCGTTTCCAAATATGTGACTCCTAAATGAAAAAGTGGGCAACACGCCCATCGCTTTTAGCGTAATGGGGTATGACAAGATTCGCCAATGTTCAAAACCGGGCTAGGGTGGCTAGAAGCGCGTGCCCAGTGTTGTGCCGTGCGCGTGAGTAATTTGTGCGGGGCGAGTGGGGCGGGGCGCACTGTGAGATGCTTCACCAACAATGCCTGCTGTGGGAGCGGTTCAAACCCTAAGCTGTCGGCATCGCGCTCTAGCCAAAGCATATAGCGTGGAATGTTGAGCGTGATCGTCCCATGATAGGTGGTTTGTGCCCAGTAAAGCGCATCCGCCAAGATCGCACGGGTGCGGGGTTGGGCATCGGCATGAATGAACGGGCGCACGTATACGCCTTTGTCCCCCGCGCTGATCGCCATATACGCCAGCAACTGCTCCCCTTCGCGCAAGACCCACCCGTCTAGGGTGTGGGGGGCAACAATCGCCTCAAGCATGCGCGGGATCACCAACCCATACAGGCGCAAAATATCCCAGTGATCGGATTCGGTTGCCACGCGCCATTGAGGATGGACAGGGGCAAGGTTCACGTCGGGCGTGGAGCGCACCCACAACCGCTGGCGCGAATAGATGGCGAAGCCGGCATGGCGCAGGGTGTCGCACAGCGGATGATCTTCTTC
>CAIRDJ010000065.1 GCA_903877335.1 uncultured Chloroflexota bacterium
ATTGCCCGCCTGCGCCGGGTTGAGCGGGACGGGTGCCAAACGGGGACGCGCTACCGCTTTGAGGCGATTGCCCGCCTGCGCTGGGTTGGGGGGGACGGGTGCCAAACGGGGACGCGCTACCGCTCTGTGGCGATTGCCCACCTGCGCCGGGTTGAGCGGGACGGGTGCCAAACGGGGACGCGCTACCGCTTTGAGGTGATTGCCCACCTGCGCCGGGTTGGGGGGGACGGGTGCCGAACGGGGACGCGCTACCGCTTTGTGGCGATTGCCCACCTGCGCCGGGTTGAGCGGGACGGGTGCCAAACGGGGATGAACTTAGGTTCTTGAACACACCACTTAACGCTGGCAGCGGTTCCCCCAATGGGACGCGGTCTGGTTTCGCGCTTTGATCGTCTGCGGACTCATCGTCATCGAAGTCACCGTGTAAATTCTCAACAGGAAGCCATTCTTTTTTCATTTCTTGGTCGTCATTGTTCATTTCCACCACTCCCAGCACCAATTTAATCTCAATCGTGATCTTACTTATCTTACTATAGCAGGATACCACACATTCTGATTCCGCAATGCACTTCAACCAAATTTGGCTCAAGATAACGCGATCTTTGTGCGAAATCACAAGAAAGGTGGTAGGGTTTTCAATCAAACTCTAGTATGATGATGCGCGTCATGGACGCTATACCATTACCAAGGGAGAAAATTTGATGAGCCTAACTATCACCGCAATTGCTGATTTGCTTGGCAACAAAGCCACCCAGTTACTTGACCATACTTCTACCACCATTCCCCAATCGCGCTTGCACCTCCCTGGTGCAGACTTTGTAGATCGCATCTACGCACAAAGTGACCGCAGTCCGCGCGTGTTACGGAGCCTACAAGCCCTGTTTGAGCATGGACGTTTGGGCGGTACCGGGTATTTGTCCATTCTCCCAGTCGATCAAGGGATTGAACATTCGGCAGGGGCATCCTTCGCCAAGAACCCTGATTACTTTGATCCTGCCAAAATTGTTGAGTTGGCAGTCGAAGGTGGGTGTAACGCGGTGGCGTCTACGTTCGGCGCGTTGCGCATTGTCGCCCGTCAATACGCCCATAAGATTCCATTCTTGGTCAAAATCAACCACAACGAATTAGTCACCTACCCCAACAAGTTTGACCAAATCATGTTTGGGACCATCCAACAAGCGTATGACATGGGCGCGGTTGCTGTAGGGGCAACGGTTTACTTTGGTTCAGCAGAAAGCACCCGCCAGATCATCGAAGTATCCGAGGCGTTTGCGTTCGCCCATGAACTGGGCATGGCAACCGTGTTGTGGTGTTACATGCGTAACCCTGAATTTAAGGTGGGGGGCGTGAACTATGAAACCGCTGCCGATCTGACCGGTCAGGCAAATCACATCGGCGCAACCATCGGCGCAGACATCCTCAAGCAAAAGTTGCCAACCGTAAACGGGGGCTTCAAGGCACTCAACGCGGGAGACTCCTCTTACGGGAAGTTGGATGAACGTATCTACAGCGAGCTAACCTCTGACCATGTGATTGACTTGGCACGCTACCAAGTGGCGAATGGCTTCATGGGGCGCGTCGGGTTGATTAGCTCTGGTGGGGCAAGCGGCAGCAATGACTTTGCAGATGCCGTAGAAACCGCCGTCATCAACAAACGTGCAGGCGGAACAGGCTTAATCAGCGGGCGCAAGGCATTCCAACGCCCGATGTCAGACGGTGTAAGCATTTTGAATCACATCCAAGATGTGTACCTCTGCCCAGAAGTCACCATTGCATAGGGGTTAACTCCTTCACACCTCTATGCTAGGGCGTGCTGAGATGTCTTGGTGCGTCCTTTCTAGCGTTTCATAATGAAGCCTACGCCAAGGGCGGTGATAATCGGTCGTGTTAGACCAACCCGCCCAACAAAACGGGTGAAGGTTTCGCGTGATCCTGCTGCTGGCAAGGTTGTGGCGTGCACCCCCTCGCATCAGACTGAAGAGGATTGCGTCCCGTCATGTCTCGACATAATCGCGGCGTACCTGCTCCACTACATGGAACAGCATGGCATCGGTGGCGGTTATGTCCGCCAGTTCAAAGCACATCTGCGCAGTTGCCAATCCCATCCCAAATTCATAGCGCGGTCCCATCGGTTCATCCCCAATCACCACCAAATGAAACGGGGGGAAGTTCAAGCCATCATCCCCCAGTTGAGCCACCACCCCCGCCACATAACGCGCCCAATGCCCCAACGGGCGACGCAACACACTTTGATGGCACTTGGCACTACGGTGGCTAAACTGGACTGACCGCTTGAGGTCGGGGGCATCTAGGCGATACCAATAACGCGCGGAGGGTTGGGCAGCTCCCCACATTTCACGCTGGGTTAGCTTGATGATGTGGTGGGGACGTTGGGGGTCTAATGTGCGATTGACGGCAGTCAAAAGCCGCAGCGGCGGATTAGCAAGCGGGTTTGGATTCAGCATGATGTGACCCTTCGGGGTGGCTTGGTTTGCCATTGTACTAAGTATAGCAGATCCCTCTCATGAAATTGGTAAGATTATCCCGTAGGATTCCCCGCGACGTTTTGTACAATCGACGTAACAGTCAATCGAAATGACAGTGCTCATCATCCCACGCTCCATTGAAGGGTGGTACAGCAGACGATAAACGATCTAAGCACCTCTAAAGAGGGGAGGAGAAATCCATGAGTTCAGAAAATTCGCTGAATGCCTTGAGCGTCGATATAAAATGGCTAGGGGGGTTGCTCGGTACGATCATCAGGGAACAGCATGGGGAGGTTGCTTTTCAACTGGTTGAGGATATTCGCCACTTGGCGAAGGCACGCCGTGCGGGCGACCACGCCGCCAGTCGGCAATTGGTGGAGCGGTTACGCTCATTAAATTTAGATCAACAACAGATTCTAATCAAAGCCTTCAGTAATTATTTTCAACTCATCAACATTGCCGAAGACCAACATCGCATCCGCATCATTCATGAGCGCGAGGCAACGCATTCGCTCTATGAGTCCATCGGGGGGGCGTTGCGTGAATTCAAAGAGAAGGGCAAAACTGCGCATGAAGTGGAAGCCCTGTTGCGCGGGCTAAGCCTGCGCCTCACGCTGACCGCCCACCCGTCCGAAGCCAAGCGACAGGAGGTGTTGGTCAAGCTCCATCACATCGCCCTGCTCTTCAACCAAAAAGATCGCCAGATTTTGCTCCCGCGTGAGCAGCGCAAGCTAGAGCAAACCCTCACGGAGAAGATCGAAGAGCTATGGCACACGCCCCCTAGCCGTGCCACCCGCGCCACCGTTGCCGATGAAGTCAAGTTCGGGCTATATTTCATCACCACCATGCTCATGGATTTGGTGGTGGATGTCTATGATGAGATGCTTGCCGAACTCGAACAGTATTACCCCGATCATGTTTGGGCGGATATGCCCTCCCCGTTGCGCTATGGCTCGTGGGTGGGGGGCGACCGCGACGGCAACCCCAACGTGACCGCCGATGTCACGCTTCAGACGATTGCCACCATGCGCGAGGTGGCGCGTAAGGTCTACATGGCGGAAGTGGAAACGTTGCTCAATACCATGACGCAATCGCTCTATGAGATGGGCAACCACCACGCTCACCCGTCTGCGTTGCGCTTGCCCAATGAGGGAGACTTTCACACGGATGCACAGGCGGTGATGGAGTATCCCAACGAAATTTACCGCCAAAAGCTCAATGTGGTGTACCTGCGCCTCAAGCATGGCTACTATGACCACTCTGCCGATTTGCTCCAAGACCTTGCTCCCATTGGCGAAAGCCTCAAGCAGTCGGGCGCGTATCGCGCTTATCAAGGGCACATGGGGCGGTTGATCCGCAAGGTGCAACTGTTTGGCATGCACCTTGTCCCGCTCGAAATTCGGGAGGATGCCGAACGCCATGCCTTCGCGCTGGATGAATTGTTCCGCGCCTATGGACTGGCGTATGATTACCTAAAGATGCCAGAGGCGGACAAGCAAATCCTGCTCACGCGGGAGATATTGAACGAGCGTCCGCTCTTCCCTGCCGAGCCAGACTTTAGCCCAATTACCAATGAAGTGATTGCCACTTGGCGCACCATCGCCAAAGCACACAAGCAGAGCCTGCGCTCGATTGACACGGTGATTGCCAGCATGTGCCGTCGCCCGTCCGATGTGTTGACGATGCTCCTGTTGGCAAAAGAGGTGGGCATTGACAAGCACATTGATATTGTGCCCCTGTTTGAAACCGTCGATGATCTTGCCAACGCCGCCGCAACCATGACCACGCTGTTGCAAAATTCCACCTACCTTGCTCAAATTCATCAGCGTGGCAACTATCAACAGATCATGTTGGGCTATTCGGACAGCAACAAGGACGGAGGCTATCTTGCTTCTAACTGGAGTTTGTATACCGCCCAAGCCGATCTTGCTGCGGTGTGCCAAGCGCACGGCATCACGCTGGAGTTGTTTCATGGGCGTGGGGGGAGCATCGGACGGGGAGGCGGACCCACCAACCGCTCCATTCAATCTGCCCCGCCCAACAGCATGCACGGGCGCATCAAGATCACCGAACAGGGGGAAGTGATTGGCTTTCGCTATTCTAACCCCGGCATCGCCCGTCGCCATGTTCACCAACTCATTCACGCGGTGATGATTGCCTCTGCTAACTTGACCACCCCGCAAATTGACAAAACTTGGCACGACCTCATGGATGAGCTGGCAGAAGAGGGTAGACGCGCCTATCGTGGGTTGGTGTATGAGTCGGAGGGTTTCATTGAGTATTGGCAACAAACCACGCCCATCCGTGAACTTTCGCACATTCCCATGAGTTCGCGCCCTGCTAAACGGGTGGCAAGTGGCTTTAGCGCAATGCGTGCCATCCCCTGGGTATTCAGTTGGATGCAATCCCGCGCCATCATCCCTAGCTGGTATGGGGTGGGGACGGCTTTGGCAACACTCGGAACAACCCACCTAGAGACCATGCAGGTGATGTATGTGCAGTGGGATTTCTTCCGCAATTTGCTACAGAACCTGCAATTGGATTTGGTCAAGGCGGACATGGGCATTGCCGAGCAGTACGCCACGCTTGCCGAACCATCCTTGCGTGAACGCTTCTTCAACCGCATCCGCGATGAGCATCAATTGGCAAGCACGATGGTCTGTCAGATTAGCCAGCAAACCACGTTGATGGAAACTGCCTCCGTCCTCAAGACCATCATTGAGCGACGCAACCCCTATGTTGACCCGCTCAACTTCATACAGGTGGAGCTATTGGCACAATTGCGCCAGCTAGAAGAAGGCACACCTGAACACACCGAAACGCTCCGCGCAGTCTTGAACACCATTAACGGGATTGCTGCGGGCATGAAAACGACAGGATAACCTAACATGGAACATACTACTGAAACACCGTCTCATTCCTCGACAATGAGCCTGCCCCGCTTGTTGTTACATGCTGAAGGCTTTGCCGTGTTCATGGGGGCGATTCTCGCCTATGGTGCGTTGGGGGGTGGATGGGGCTGGTTTGCGCTATGCTTGCTGGTGCCGGATGTCTCTGCATTGGGTTTCTTGGTGAACAAGCAAGTGGGCACGCTGTGTTATAACGCGGTTCACACCACCCTTTTACCACTGGCTTTGTTGGGGGCGACGTGGGCTTTTTCCCTGCCCCCCGTGCTGATGTTGGTCGCGTTGATCTGGTTGGCACACATTGGGATGGATCGCACGGTGGGCTATGGACTGAAGTACGTCACAGGCTTCAAAGTCACCCACTTGCAAAAACTTTAGGGAACAGGGGGAAGATTCCCCCTGCCCACTAGGGTAAGTACAAGGCAGCGTTATCGTAGTTATCGCCCATGAACAACACCTGCTTAAACGTCACCCCGTCCACCACATATTCAGGTGATTTGGCAGGGGAGGCAACCAACGCACAATAGGTTAGCGTTTGGGGATAGGGGGCGCGGTTGCTCCCGTTGGGCACCAGCACATGCTGTAGATAGAACGGCGTGGCAAGCGTGGGATCATCCAACAGCAACCACAGCGGATATTCCCACGAATCCCCATTCACCACAATGCCCACTGTCTGGCAATCGGTTTGCGCGTGCAAGGCTTGGGCAACGGTTTCATACGGAACGCGGATGCCGTTGCGACTGTAGTACATGGCAGCTTGGCGGTCTTGCCAAACGGGGGGCTTGCCACAGCTGAAGCCGTTGATCTGATGGGGGATGAGCGGACGGTAACAATTATAGAGCAGGTATGGGACGGCAAGCACCAACAGGGTGACGCTCATCCCCACCGAAACCGCACGCCACTTGAGTTGTGCAAGCACCATCGCCACCCACGGCATGCCCATCACAAAGATGGGGAGCATCAAGCGCGTACTCCAGATTTGCCACTTGAACAACCACGAGAACATCACAAACATGCCCATTGCCATGATCCCATACTCCAGCACGTAGCGGTGTGGGGCGCGGTTGGGGCGCAAGGTGGGCACGGCAAAAATCACCAGTGCGAGCAACGTCAGGTAAAAATGGGCGGGACTGGGGGCGATGTCCTCGTTGGCGGTCAGGCGGTTTTGCTCGTAGCCAAACGTCAGATAGGTGGTGCGTGGGTCTTCCAGCGTGAAGCCCGGTAGCAGGTAGTTGTGGCTATAGCGCACGGCACGGAAAACCCACTCATTCACGCGCTCAAACGGGGTGGGCATGTGCAAGGCACTGTTGCGGATCAAGTTGGAGGCAAGCGCGATGGGGGAGAATGTCTCGTTGGCATAGCCATCCGCCGCCCCGATGGGCGTGTGAAAGAGCAGTTGATTGCGCGTCCAGTGCCCCACGTTCACCAGCACCACGCACGCCCCCGCGATCAACCAGGGTTGCCAGCTACGCCAGCGATTCACGCGCCACACCCATACCAGAAACCATACGCCCATTGGGAATGCCAGCACGTATGCCGTGCCCTTGCTCAAGATGCACAACCCCAGCGCAAAGCCAGCACATGCCAGATCAAAGCGTGAGCGCGTCTCGGTATAGTGCAACGTCATGACCGCAAACGCCACTAGCCACATGCTCACCACGAGATCGGTTTGGGTGCTACTTGCTTGTAAGACCGCCATCGGGATGCTTGCCACCAACGCACTTGCCACCCATTGGGTGAGGCGGTTGCCCCCCATTTGACGCGCCAACACGCCCGCCCCGATGATGCACACCACCAGCGCGAACCACTGCACGAAGTTTGCCCACGCATCCCCACCACTCAAGCCCATCGTGTGGGCAATCGCCATTTCCGCAAACGGACCTTGGAACAACTGTCGCCATAGCGTGGTGGGATAAAACACCAGCGATTCATGTTGAAACCAGTGCATGATGCGGGGCATGTGATAGGTCATGGAATCCCAATTGGTGATGGGGGAATAGCTTGCGCCCATGCCACTCAACAGCATAATGACAACGATTCCGCCCAGTAGCACCGCTTCAGCTGGAGAGCGTACCCACTCGATGCGCTCCCATGACCATGCCCTCCATCGCACGGCATACACCAGCAGACACACCAAGACGATGCCCCAACTCAATTGAATGAACGGGGCGTTCAAGCGCGTCATCACGCTCAACAACTCGGTGATGAGGGTGAGCAACGTCCCAAAGAGGATGCTGGCTTTGATGAAGCGGATCGGCGCATCCCCACGCTGTACGGCATATAACAGCCCCCAAACGGGTATCCACATGGCAAGCATCATGGTGTCTCCTTTCGGTCACACGCGCTGAGAGGAACACCGCTGAAGGCATAGCCTGCCCCAATGTTGCCTGCCTCGCGCTCACAAATTTCAGGGTAACGGTGATAGAACGGCGCACAGGGTAGCGCGGTGTTCCAGCATTGGTCAGTGTCTAAGACGGCGGTGAAGGTTGTGCCGTGTTGCGTGACGAACGGCTCTAAGACTTGGGGTTCTGGCGTGGGATAAAACACATCTTGCGGATGGGGAAACACAATCCGATACTCAAACGGGAGCAACACCAAGCACATCACCGCCAAGACGCTCCCCCACGATGGGATGGGATGCTCACTTGCCAGCAGGGCAACCACCCCCGCCATCAATGACCAAAACGTGGAGCCAGCAAAACGCGGAGACGGCGCGTAGTTGAACCACACCACCAACCCCACCATCAACGGGAGGACATACCACCACCCCACGCACCACCCATCGCGTCGCCTGAACTTGACCGCCAGCGCGATCACGACGATGCCCATTGGCAGGGTGACATCAAACAAGTTGGGCGTGGTCATGAAGGTATCTATCATCCAAGCAGGCAACCAAGCCCAACCGTGTAGCGTGGTGTACAGTTGCTCCTCATGCACACCCGGAAAGCGTGCCCATGCCCGCGCCCATTGTAGCTCAAACGCGCCCAACTCGGTTGGCATGCGCCAATCCACCGCAAACGGAAAGCTGACGCTGGGATAGGCAGGATAGCCACTGAGCAACACCCCACGCGCCAACCACGGGACGAAGATCAACGCCCCCACCATGCCGGCCAGCACGAACGTTCGGAGACGGGCTTGGCGACGGAAAGCCTGTACTGCCCACATCATCAGGTAGACCCAACCGCCAATCATCCCAAAACTCAACTTGAAGGTTAGCCCTAGCCCCAACCATGCCGCCCCCACCACCAGGCGGTAACGACTGGCAGGCGTGGGGCTGTTTTCAAGCAGGATTTCCAACAACAAGCCACATAGGATCACCCCCACGATCAAGATCATCAAATCGTTATCTGGGCTATACAGCGAGATTTGAAACAAATGGCGCAAGAACAACGGGCTAATCACCACCCAGTAGAGCGTGTGCGGGTGGGTGTCACGGCGCACCACGTAACGATACAGCGCGTAGACCGAGCCACCCCACAACATCAGCAAGGGTGCGCCGTTCGCTAGGTGAACACCTTTGTCACTTAGCCAACTGAGGTTAAGCCACGCGATATACAGATGAAAGCTGTTGTTGAACGCCAACCGCCCGTGTAAGTTACCTAGCCCACGCACAATGGGGAACTGGTTTGACCACATGACCGACTGGATTTGATACAACCCAGCATCATACCGCGCAGGGGCAAGCAGGGCGTTGTTCGCGCTCATCAAAACAATCACGCCAAACAACCCCCAAAACCACCACGATTGTGAGGGAGGGCGACGCATCAACCCGCGCCAATCAGGAAACGTCAACGCCAAACATCCCAAACCCACGCCCAGCATTCCCCACCATGCCCACGTGTTGATGGGCAACCAGATGTGCCACACCTGCAAACAGGCGATGCACACCGCCATTCCCACCCAATACGCCGTGAAGATGTCCCCTACTTGAACGGTTGTGCCCATCCATAACCGTCGCACTCCTAGCCCGATGCCCGTTAGTGCCAGCACCGTAAGCCCCCATAAGAGCGCGATTTGCAGGGTGATACTCACCAATAAAATCATAACCAAGCCTCAATCTAGGGTCATTTAAGGAGGGCGTGATAGCTTCCCCCCCTACAGAATGGGCAATATTCTAGCATGAACGCTGTTGATAACCACACGATAAGCGCACGCTATCCCAAACAATCGGCGGATTCGGCTTGGTGACCGGCGATCTCGAGCAGTCAAGCAGGGGCTATGCCAGCGATTATCCAACTCATCACGCGCAGGTGCACCGGTAATCCTTTTCAGCGGTTAACGTTGTTGCCATCCATTGAACGCCATGCACAACGAAAGGGGCGACACCGCGAGATGTCGCCCCAAATCCAAGGGGTAACGGTGGGAAAATAGCGAGAGAATTAAGCGTTGGGGGTGGCGGTGACGGCTTCGGTGGCTTCAGGAGCTGGGGTGGCAGTGCCGTTGTGATGATCCCCGTGTCGTTCGCCGATTCCAAAACGGAACAAGAAATTACCTTCGTGTCCG
>CAIRDJ010000066.1 GCA_903877335.1 uncultured Chloroflexota bacterium
GCGTGGCAATGACGAGCGCGGTGGTGTATGGGGTAATCATCGTGCTGGGGTCAGGCTTGTTGCGCGAGCGCACGACATCCCCCTCGAAATAGCCTTATCATAGGGAGGTCTCGCTTGGGGTCTCCCTGCTGTTGTTACGACAAGCGCACTGTTGTGGCAGTCGAAACAGCGAAACACGCTAGGTGCGCCATGAAAGTGCCTTCTGCCCTGTTCGAGCTGCCGGACAGGTTCAATGTAACGAGGTGTAAAGTAGAAAGCATCGTGATCGTCCACAACCTGCAGTGCACGTTTTTTCGACCACACGTGAACACACCCTTTGCGTTTTTTGGTGAGGTTGGGTACACTCTTGCAAGAAACCATCTTGTGCCCTTCCCTCCATCGTCCATGGGGCTTCTTTGAGTTTTCCTCTTGACAGGGCGCATTATTCGCTTTATGCTGATGGTTTCATGCTATTCAAGTTTTCCTTGCTACACATCATCGTTACCTTCACCCACATTCTCTCTGCAAGAATGCTGTTAACCTTACGTGAGGAACCAGAGTTCGATGCTACATATTGACTCCCGAATGAAGAATTACGCCCGTACCCCGGACGTACATGCTTTACCATCTCTAATTGAAGTTCAGCTCAATTCCTATAAGTGGTTCATTGAGGAAGGGTTGACCGAGTTGTTCGATGAGATTAACCCCATCGAAAACTTTAACGGTAACTTGCGCTTGTACTTTCCCGGTAACAATAAAGAGACGGAAGAGTTCGAGCTAACCTACTGGTTTGAAGAACCCAAGTATTCTGAAGAGCTATGCCTAGAGCGCGACATGTCCTATTCTGCGCCTTTGTACGTCAAGGTTGCGCTGGTCAATCGCGATCAAGGGGATGAAGTTGTCACGGATAAAATCTTCATGGGGGACTTCCCCGTGATGACCAGCAAGGGCACATTCATCATCAACGGGACGGAGCGCGTGGTGGTCAGTCAGTTGATCCGTTCGCCCGGCGTTTACTTTGATGCAGAAGAAGACCGCACCAGCGGGCGCAAGATGGCAAATGCCAAGCTCATCCCCGATCGTGGCGCGTGGATGGAATTTGAAACCCGCAAGAACGACTACCTCGTCTTAAAGTTCAACCGCAAGCGCACCGTGCCCATCACCGTTTTGTTGCGTGCATTGGCGGCGGTTAGCGATGGCACACCACGAAACTTGTCTCCCATTCAAACGGGCGACGATGCAGAGATCTTGGCGTTGTTCAAAGACGCAGATGATGACCCCAACCACCGCTTCATTGAAAACACCATCAAGAACGAACCCAATTGGGAACCACGCAAGCACGAAACGATCGCCGACTTAGCGTTGTTGGAATTCTTCCGTAAGATGCGCCCAGGCGACCCGGCAACCCTCGACAATGCGCGGACCTATCTTGAAACCCAACTGTTTGACCAACGACGCTATGACCTTGAACGTGTGGGGCGCTACAAGCTGAACCAACGCCTCAAGCTGGACGGCATCATCCCGCGTAGCACGCGCACCATCAGCAAGGCAGACATTGTTAAAGTGATTGAACGCATCATCATGATTAACAATGACAAGGTGAAAAAAGACGACATCGACCATCTTGGCAACCGGCGCGTCAAAACGGTGGGTGAACTGCTTCAGAATAAATTGCGCGTCGGTTTGCGTCGCATGGAGCGCGTGGTCAAGGAACGCATGTCCATTCGTGAAACCGAAAGCCTAAACCCACAAGGGTTGGTGAACATCCGCCCGGTGGTTGCTTCCATTCGCGAATTTTTCGGCAGTTCTCAACTTTCGCAATTCATGGAGCAAACCAACCCGCTTTCCGAATTGACCCACAAGCGCACCTTGTCCGCTTTGGGGCCGGGTGGGTTGCGCCGTGAACGCGCGGGCTTCGATGTGCGCGACGTGCACCATAGCCACTATGGGCGCATTTGCCCAATTGAAACCCCCGAAGGACCTAACATCGGTTTGATTGGGCGTTTGGCAAGCTATGCCCGTGTGAACGAATATGGCTTCATCGAAACCCCTTACCGCAAAGTTGCCCACTCTTTGCCCATCACCGACCCCGACATCATGGGGCGCATGTTGGGTAAAGACATTGAGGACGAAAACGGCGAGGTGCGCTTTGAGGAAGACCAGATCATTGATGAGGCGGTCATTCAGCAACTGCTTGAGATGAATTATACCGATGTCCCATTACGCGCCTTCATCACCGAACAGATTGAATACATGTCTGCGGATGCAGAAGACCCCTACACGGTGGCGCAAGCGAATGCCGTGACGGACGAGCGTCGCCAGTTTGTGGGCGATCGCGTTTCGTCGCGCCTTAGC
>CAIRDJ010000067.1 GCA_903877335.1 uncultured Chloroflexota bacterium
GGATAAGATCATGGAACTCATTCGCCCACAAGGGGTCATGGTGGTCTTGTATGATGTTGAACACATGTGCATGTCCTCGCGCGGGGTACAAATGCACGCCGCCAACACCACCACGATGGCAACACGTGGTGCTTTCAAGCACTCAGCAGAACTTCGGGCAGAAGTATTGTCCCTGTTGAAGTAGCGCAAAAGGGGCGGATGCACGGGGTCAATGTGCATCCGCTCTCGTTTACCCCTCGTGCGACCAGCGCACGGTTGCGGTAGTGAGTGCCGACAGAATCACCAACACGCTTCCCACTATTCCAAATTCACCATTTTGTAGGTATGCCTCCAACATAAGCGCAAGTCCTCCAACCATAATAAAAATGCTGGGGATGCGCAGGGCATCGGCAACGCGCCACAACCGACGGTCCGCCAACTGTGTAATGCCCCACCCGAGAAAAAATACACCTAGTAGCGCGACACAGGATTGAATCAAATATGACATCTCATCTTCCTAATGAAAAATAGCCTTGATCTCACGGAAAAGTCTGCTATGATTTCGCCTCACAATTGAATAAGTGCTATTTGCACTCATCAAGAGCGAGGGAGGGAAACGGCCCAAGGAACTCGCGGCAACCCCCTAACTGTTGGGGAAGGTGCCAACTCCGTCAACCAAAAGTTGACAGATGAGTCGTGTCTAGGTCAGTTTTCTACACGCCTCACATCCTATCCGTGAGGCGTTTTTCGTTTTAATGACAAGTTCAGAAAGGAAGAACTGTTCAGCATGTCACACTCTAACACCACTTTTATGACCTCTCCACAATATTTCTTCACGTCCGAATCTGTGTCTGAAGGGCATCCTGATAAAATGTGCGATCAGATATCTGATGCTATTCTGGATGCGATTTTACAACAAGACCCAATGGCGCGGGTGGCATGTGAGACCTCAACCACCACAGGGTTGGTGGTGGTCTTTGGGGAAATTACCACTTCTGCCTATGTTGATGTGGAATCTATCGTCCGTAAGACGGTCTCAGAAATCGGTTATACCAACGCCTCGTTTGGCTTTGATGCCTCCACTTGTGGGGTGTTGGTTGCCATTCACGGTCAATCTCCAGATATTGCGCAAGGCGTAGACCGCGCCTTAGAAGCACGTGAGGGCGGGATGTCTAATGAGCAAATCGAGGCAACGGGCGCAGGGGATCAAGGCATGATGATTGGCTTTGCCTGCAACGAAACTCCCGAATACATGCCCCTCACCATCTCTCTGGCCCACCGCCTGACCCGTCGTCTTGCTGAAGCGCGTAAAAGTGGCGAGATCGCTTGGTTGCGCCCAGACGCAAAAAGCCAAGTCACCGTAGAATATGCACAAGGGAAGCCCAAGCGCATTGATACAGTGGTCATCTCTACCCAGCACGCTCCCGAAATAGAGCAAGACGAAATCCGCGCAACCGTGATTGAGAAGATCATCAAGCCCACTTTGCCCGCGGAATGGGTGGATGAAAACATTCGCATTTTCGTTAACCCTACCGGTCGTTTCGTAACTGGGGGTCCGTTGGGAGATGCAGGGCTAACCGGTCGCAAGATCATTGTTGACACCTACGGTGGCGTTGCCCGTCATGGTGGCGGTGCTTTCAGTGGGAAGGATGTCACCAAGGTGGATCGTTCTGCTGCCTACATGGCGCGTTACATTGCCAAGAATGTGGTTGCCGCTGGTTTAGCAGATCGCTTTGAGTTACAAGTTTCCTATGCGATTGGCGTGGCACAACCCACCTCGCTTGCTGTAGAAACCTTTGGCACAGGCAAGATTGCCGATAGCCAAATTGAAGACCTCATCCGCAAGCACTTCGATATGCGCCCCGCCGCCATCATCCGTGACCTGAATTTGCGCCGTCCCATCTACCGCCAATCCGCTGCCTATGGGCACTTTGGGCGGACAGACCTTGATTTGCCGTGGGAACAAACCGACAAGGCAGATCAACTCCGCGCGGACGCAGGGTTATAACCCTCCGCCGACTACACAATGGCAACTCAAATGGGTTGCCATTGTGGTGGTATTTACATCTTGTGCCTTTAAGCGCGGTTACAAATTTGTCAGAATAGATTTTGTGCTCGGTAGTGCATGTCGGCGAGCACAGCGTACCCAAGCAATGGATGACAAAAATGGTCGGTGTGCGTCGAAAGCGTTGTCGGTAAATCTCAATCTGGTTTCGTAATAATTGACCGCAATTCACGCCCCTGCCGAACAACTAAAAACGAAAGCGTGTATCCAAAAGATGACCTCACCACAAATTTGTGACTATGAAAATTCAACCTACCGAACAGACTTTTGGGAGGGGCGCGGTCGTGAATATGAAGACCGCGCCGAGCGGATTGCCCTACAAAAGTTACTGCCCACACATGGAACGCGCCTGTTAGAAATTGGTGCGGGTTTTGGTCGGTTGAGTAACATCTACACCATGTACGAGCAGGTCATCATTTTGGATTATTCGCTGTCCCAGTTGCAATTTGCGCAGGAAACGTATGGGCGTGGGGGGCGTTTCATCTATGTGGCAGCGGATGCCTATCAACTCCCCTTCCGTGCGGGCATCGCGGATGGGGTGTCCATGATTCGCGTGATCCATCACATGCGTGAAGCGGATCGCGTGTTGGCGGAGGTTCGGCGCGTGATCGCGGATGGGGGGCGGTTCATCTTGGAACATGCCAACAAGCGCAACCTAAAAGCGATGTTGCGCTATGCGGTGGGGCAACAAGACTGGAATCCGTATGACCTGACCCCGCATGAGTTTGTTGCGCTCAATATCGATTTTCATCCTCAGTACATGCAGGAACAATTGAAGCAACACGCCTTCCAAATTGAACAACGCATCCCCGTATCGTTCTTGCGCTTGCGTAGCCTCAAGCAACGCCTGCCTATCGAAGCGTTGCTCAATGTCGAGCGCGTCCTTCAACAAAGCCAATGGATGGTGTCGCCCAGCATTTTCATTCAGTCTCGCGCGGTTGGTGAACCTGCGCCTCTGCCTGCCATTCACCATCCGGATGAGTTGTTCGTTGCCCCTCAATCCCATCTACCCTTACAACGCGAGGGGGAGACGCTGGTGGAAGTGACAAGCGGACAACGCTGGGCAATCCGCGACGGCATTTACGACTTCAAAGCACCGCTGGACTAAATGGTCTCAAGATGGTCGCTTGCCCACTCTAACAA
>CAIRDJ010000068.1 GCA_903877335.1 uncultured Chloroflexota bacterium
ATGGAGGTGAAAGCTCCCCCACAAGCGCAACGCTTGGCATGGGTGGGGGCGTGGCGATGGCGCGACGCGCAAAGCGTCTATTACATCCCGTTTGACCCCACCCAAGCCTATCACGAGATTCGCGCGGTTGACCTCATCGGTGGGGTGGATGTGTCCATCTGGGATGGCAAGGCGGAGCGCACAGCGATAGCAGACGGCTATTGGGAAGTTTCGGCAGATGGTGAGCGCATCGCCTTTCGGAACGTGGACGATTTACAACTCACCATTTTAGAGCCGATGACCCCTTAAGATATTTGTTGCTTGATCTGCTGGATGTACGCCTGCAGATCATCCGCCGTCATCTCGCCCAGTTTGAAGGTGCTGACGTAACCGTCTGGATCAATCACATACGTGACGGGTAGGTTTCGTACCCCAAACTGATCTGCTAGGCGGAAGTCTGTATCTAAGACAATCGGCAAGTGGAGTAATTCCAGCTGGTTGGTGAACTGTTGGATGGTGGCGGTGTCCTCTCCGTTGTTCACGCCCAAGATCACCGCGTCGGTGGGTTGGTTGCGCATGAACGCCTCAAAGGCAGGCATCTCACGCTGGCAAGGAACACACCATGTTGCCCAAAAATTTAAGAAGATGATCTTCCCACGATAGTCGCGCAGATCAACCGTTTGCCCATCCAACAATGTCAAGGGAAGAGAGTCCACCTGCCACCCCAACTGGGCGACCCCGCTGTTATTGTTGAGTACCTGCGCCACCCCATTAGACGGCGGTTCTTGATCCAGCAGGGTGAGGGCTAAAAGCATGCCAAACACCGAAAAGCTAATCGCAAGAATGACCACGCCTGTTATGGTTTTGGAGGGGGTGTTATTCGGTTGGTTCATCATGGGAAGCGGTTGCCGTCTCATGGGCATCAGCAACGGGGGACGTGGCTTTGCTGGCGTTGCGATCTGCCCGACGGGTACGGGGAACATCCATCACGATGGGACCAAACTTTTCAGGATAACGCGCCCCTGCCCATTGTGCATAATAGTCGCGGATCAACAACTCATCCGCCTTCAAATCCCCAGTGGGCATGAAGGGCGCACGCGCCCCGAACCGCTTCCGTTGATAGTTCAAGTGTGCCAAGACGATGGGCACGCCCGCATCCACAGCAATATAATAAAAGCCGGACTTCCACTTGTCGGTATAGCTTCGTGTACCTTCAGGGGCGATCACCAAGAAGATGGACTCCGAGGCTTTGACGATTTCCGCAATTTGCCCAACCAGCCCCGCGCGTGAGCGTCGGTCAATGAAGATGCCCCCCGTCGCACGAATGATCGTGCCCAACGGCTCCCATGCTAGTTCCTTCTTGACCACCCAGCGCAACCTGCGCCCCATTGCCGCGGCGAAGATAATCATCAGGATGGAATCCATGTTAGAGGTGTGGGGCACACCCGTTACAATAACCTTTTCGGAATCAAGCAAGTCCCAGAAGTCCGCATCCCAACCGATCCGCTTGGTGATCCAACGGGCAAGATTTTGTGCAAAGCGACTGTTGTCACGAAATGGCGGATGGATGTTATCAATATTGGGCATGGCAACTCTCTTCAAACTAGAGCAAATCAAATCACGGCAAGTGTACCATACTTGTTGCGTCAGCGATTAGGGAAGTGTCAAGGATTTACC
>CAIRDJ010000069.1 GCA_903877335.1 uncultured Chloroflexota bacterium
TCATCTTCAAAAAGATTGGCAAACCAGCTATCTAGTTCCGATTTTTGAACTGGCGTAGGCTCTTCTTTGGGAATATCCAAGCGAGAAATAATTTGGTTCATCTTCTCACCATATTCTAGTGCAGTGTCCCAATGGAAGCGGAATTCTGGAAAGGTGCGCAAGCGCATGCGGTTGGCGGTTTCTTTTCGTAAAAACCCGCTCGCTTTCGCCAGTGCCCCCATCACCTGCTTTTCGCGAGTTTCATCTCCCAACGCATTGACATAGATATTCGCCACCATGATTTCAACATCCACCTTAACTTCCGTGATGGTGACCGATTGCAAGCGCGGATCAGAAACTTCTTTCTTCAACAACTCGCTCAAGATAACCTGAATTCGATCTGACGTGCGATCTTGTTTAATGGACATATCCCACCTTATTAGTTCACACGCTGCGTAACATAGAACTCAATGACATCTCCTTCTTGGAAATCGGTGAAATTCGCCAAACCAATGCCACACTCGAACCCAGAGCGAACTTCTTTCACATCATCATTCACCCGCTTGAGGGAACTCACGCCGGTCTTTTCGAGAATGACTTGGCTCTTGCGTAAGACCCGCGCACTTGCATTGCGACGCGCCTCTCCATCAAGGATATAGCTACCCGCGATGGCACCAATTTTAGAGATGCGATATACCGCGCGAACCTCGGCGTGTCCAATGACCACATTTTCATAAACTGGCTCTAACATGCCGTTCAGTGCCAACTCAATCGACTCAAACAATTTATAGATGATGTTGTAAATGCGAATGTCTACCCCAAGATTGGTGGCAACTCGTTGCGCCGCGTTATCCACACTGACATTAAACCCGATGATGATCGCCCCTGCTGAACTAGCAAGGTTGACATCGTTCTCGGAAATGTTGCCGGTTTCTTGTGAGAGGATTTTGACGGTGATGCTTTCCGTACCGCCTTGTGCACTGAGTTTTTCCAACCCTTCGACGATTGGTTGAATCGAACCTTGCACGTCCGCCTTTAGAATGAGGGTCAATTCTTTGGTGTCGCCGGCTTCAAAACGGGCAAACAACTCTTCTAGGGTTGGGCGACGGCGTTGTTCGTCCCGGACCTCATTTGCCTCGCGCTCTTGAATGAGCTTGCGGGCTGTTTTCTCACTGTCTACCCAGTTAAAACTGTCACCGGGGCTTGGCATGTCGCTGATCCCCATGATCGCAACTGGAGTAGAGGGGGGAGCATCCTTGACTTGTTTACCGCTTTCATCAAACATCGCTTTGACGCGCCCGTAAGTGTTGCCGATCATCACGGTATCACCGCGCTTGAGCGTACCATTCAGCACCAGCAAGGTAGCAATCACCCCACGGTTAGGATCCATTTGGGCTTCTAACACAATGCCAGACGGATTTGCTTTGGGGTTAGCAACAATGTCACGTTCCTCTGCCAACAGCAACAACGCCTCTAACAAATCATCCACGCCCTGCCCCTTGGTGGCGGCAACTGGGACGAACATGTACTCACCACCCCATTCATCGGGGATAACATTGAGTTCAGACATTCCCTGCTTTACCAATTCGGGGTTAGCATTGGGCTTGTCAACTTTGGTGACAGCGACCACAAACGGCACATCAGCTGCGCGAACATGATTGAGTGCCTCGCGCGTGGTGGGCATCACCCCATCGTCCGCCGCCACCACCATCACGGCGATGTCCGCCCCTTGTGCCCCACGCGCCCGCATCGCTGTAAACGCCTCATGACCAGGCGTGTCTAAAAAGGTTAGCTGCTTGCCCCCATGAAAAGCGCGGTAGGCACCAATGTGCTGGGTGATCCCGCCTGCCTCTCCAGCAGCTACGTTTGCCTTACGTATGGTATCAAGTAAAGTGGTCTTGCCATGGTCGACATGCCCCAGAATGGTGACGATCGGGGGGCGTGGTTTCAAGTTCTCACGACGTTCGCCCGTGTAAACCCTTCTCCACGTTTGAGATTCTGCCGCACGGCGGCGTTCTTCCTGCTGTGCCACTTCGGTTGAGGATTTAGGGATGAAGCCTAGTTCTTCAACAATGATGGAAGCGGTATCATAGTCAATTTGTTGGTTGATAGATGCCATGATCCCATTCGCGATGAGTTTTTTCATGACATCAATGGGGCTGGCTTTTATCATTTCAGCCAGTTCCCGAACGGTTATATAATCTGGTATTAGGATTTCTTCCGCCATACGTCCTCCGACTTATGATGTAATAGATTCCGTAAAGCAGAAGCACCCTTGAACGATTACATCATCGGTAGCTTCTGCCTACAAGCATCTAGGTTTAGGTAAACTGTATTCATTGTGCGTCTCGGTTTGCCGCATATTCAAGCAACACAGACCGATCTTGGTCGGTAAGCTCAAGGCGCAGTGCCTTCACCAACACCCCCGACTCATAAGCACGCTGCCAACAAGCGGTCTTGTGGCACAAGTAGGCACCACGTCCAGCTAACCGTCCGCTACGATCGATCGCTAAACCGCTTGCAGTGATGACCAAGCGCACCAGTTCACGCTTGGGTAATTGCTCACGACACACGCTGCATGAGCGCATCGGTATGGGTTTAGGTCGCATTTAATACCATTCCTGCGCTAACATTTATCCGTACAAATCTCTCCAATCATCCTCACGCCCCCCGCGCCGCTTACGCTGTTTCTTCGTAACCATGCGTCCACTTTCATCATCGTATACCAATTTACGGTTCTTTTTGCTGTTGCCTTTCTTTTTGCCTGCTCCTGGCTTCTCGTCTTCCTCATCAAAGGTTGGCTTCAACATGAAGTCAAGCGGTTGCGAAAGATCACTCGCCTTTTGTGCCGGTTGTTCAATTGAACGACTACGACGTGACGATGTGAATTGTTCATCTGTAGCAGGGGCATCTGGGAAGGCTAAAGTTGGGACATCATCCTCATTTGTGTCTTCGTCGGGGAGAGCCTGCGTGGTGCTTGTTGCCGTTGCGAGGGAAGCGCGACTGTCCTCGAAAGGAACGATGTCTCCCATAATATCATGAAATAACGGCTCATGACTGGTTGGTTCGTCAACTTGGGCAAGGGGCGCAATCACCAATGTGCCACTCACGGCGGATAGCATCACGTCATCGAGTGCGACTTTGAGGGTGTCAAATGTGCCAGCGGATAGCCCACGTAACCGTTGCGCGATACTCTGCTCATCAATGAGGAAACGCCACATGACCTCACCCACGTTATCAAGGTCTTCCAATTTATCCTCAATCGACTTAGAGACACCCAATTGGTGGATGGACATATTGAAAAGGATGGGGGGAAGTGTCGATTTGACTGCATCAATTTCTGCAATTCGCGAAGCACGCTTCTGTTGCCGAACCTCAAATAAGCGTTCTTCTGCTAGATTAGCGAAGCGGTTCAAAACCTGAAGATCATCCGCTGTCACCACTTTTTCATTGCGCTTTTTGTCAAGTATGTGGCGAACTTGCGCAATGATGTCCGCGTGTTTGTTTTGAAGCACGTTTAACGGTTGCTCGTCCAAATGATCAATTGCAAAATTGACGGCTTCATCCACACCTTTAATATCAATGCGCCAACCCGTCAGGCGTGCCGCCAACCGCGCATTTTGCCCACCAACCCCAATCGCTAGAGAAAGTTGATTATCTGGCACCAGCACGACCGCATTGCGACCTAATTCAGGATCATCTTCCAAGAATACCCCAGCTGTTTGGGCAGGGTTCAACGCCTTTGCAAGAAATTGTTTAGCGTCTGGCACCCATTGAATTACATCAATCTTTTCTTCGTGAAGCTCACGCACGATGTTCTGAATGCGGATACCCCGCATCCCAACACACGCTCCTACTGGGTCAATGCCTTCTTGTAAAGCGACCACCGCCACCTTAGAGCGATAGCCCGCTTCACGCACAATATTCTTGATTTCGATTTGCCCGTTAGAGATTTCTGGCACTTCAAACTCAAGTAACCGCTTTAAGAAATTGCGATGGCTACGACTGACAATGATCTTTGGACCGCGACTTTCGTTCTTCACCTCGACAATGTACACACGTATTTTTTCGTGTTGGCGGTAGCGTTCGCTAGAGATTTGTTGATTGCGCGGTAAGGTGGCTTCTGCCCGCCCCAACATCACCGTCACGTTGCCGTTGTTGATCGTCTGAATTGTACCACTAACGACATCCCCTTCGCGGTGTCTGTACTCCTCATAAACGGATGCGCGTTCGGCTTCTCGAATCTTCTGTAGGATAACTTGTTTAGCAGTTTGAGCGGCAATGCGCCCAAACTTTTTGGTTGTGCCTTCAACCTGCACCATGACGGTTTCATTCAAGTTCGCTTCTGGATTGTAGTAACGCGCCTTCTCTAAAGACACTTCAGTGAGTGGATTTTGAACTTCACTCACCACCTCTTTTTCTACCATTATCTTGGTGCGCCCAGTACCGGGCATAATGATTGCTTCAACCGCTTGCGCCTGCCCAGCTCCAGAGTAGCGACGATACGCCGACACCAAAGCAGTCTGCAGTGCCTCTAAGATCACTTCTTGAGGCAGTGCACGTTGATCTTTAATTTCATTAAAGGCGAGTTCAAACTCGTTTTTCATGTCAACGGTTCCTGATAGGATTAACCCTGTAAATTGACGCTTACGTTAGGAAATGAAAAAGTGGGTTTTTGACCCACTTTTCCCAACGGCATTAGATTATCATATTTACAAAAAACATACAAGTCACCATCGAGGGGCTTTTGCACATTTCTTACATTGTACCCGCCACCCACTTTTGCCCTGCCTAATCTTACTCCATTTGATCTGACTGAGGCACTGCTACAGGTACTGCCCAGTCATAAGGAGCAAAGCGCAATATACGATTCCCCCCAGCATCTGCCACATAGACCTTACCATCAGCATCCACTGTGATGCCACTTGCCAACACCATCTGATGGCTTCCCAGAGGACCGTCAACTGAACCTGCCTGCCCGAAAGATCCAAGGCAGTTGCCCTCCAGATCATATACCAACACGCGCCCCGCATCAGGATCGGTGACATATAGACGCTCACGAGTGGTATCTAGTGCTAAGTAGGGACGGTTGCCCAAGTCGGTGAACCAAGCGCGCACCTTAAAGTCATACAGAGGATTGCCATCCAGGTCAAAAACGCTCACGCGACGATTCCATGTATCGGCAACAAACAGCAATCCATTGGGATGAATTGCCAAGCCTGCTGGCTCGTTGAGTTGTCCTTGTGCGCTCCCAGCGGAGCCAATATCGCGGAGGTGTGTACCATCGGGCGCATATACACGCACACGCTTGTTGCCCGTATCCGCGACATAAACATTTCCGTTCGCATCAATTTGAACATCACGCGGTCCCCAGAATCCGTCGGTGGGCAGAATTTGCGCACTTGCCCCGTATTCGCCACGTTGCCCCCACGCATTCACAAAACCACCCGCTTGGTCTAGGATTTGCACACGGAAGTTCCATGTATCCGCTACATAAATATTTCCACCTTGATCCACGGTTAACCCGCCCGGGCGTTCAAATAATCCCGATGTGGTGGTATGTCCTAAAAAGTTTCCAGCGACATCATAAACCCGTCCGGGCTGACCAATATATTCGATGAATGTGCCGTTTTGGTCAAAGCGTGTAAGGCGATGCCCAAATTCTTCGGCGACAAGGATTGTGCCGTTCGGCTCCAGCGCAACGCCAATCGGGCGATTCATCGTGCTGCCGCTGTTGCTGGAATCAATGACCAGTTCAGCTAAAAGCGATTGCCAGTTGCTATTACAAGAATTCGTCGCGACTTCGTCCAGTGGGTTTTCAACTACGCCATCCCCAACGCCTAAATCCCAGATTTGAGAAGCAAAGTCCTTGCGTATGTATAAGTGCATACGATCGGACACGGGCCAACGCGCCAACGAAAAATCACGCCCCACCGCGCTTCCGTAGGTGCTGTAATCACGATTCCACCATATATCCCACACACCACGCCGAACCTGAATGCCGCGCTCGGTGAAGCCGAACATCTCCGCAAGGCGGGTCGGGGTCAAGTTGAAGTAGTCTTGCATGGGCCACCACAGACGAATGTATTGACGGTGGTAAAAGCGATCTTCCAAAAGTGGCTCAATTTTGGCGCGGTTTGCTTCGCCCATTAGCACTGCCACAGCGGTATCAACTTGTTGGGCGTTGGGGCTTGCTCCCACAAAAACAGCATTTTTGAAGTGACGGAAATACCAACTGTAGGGCCAGCTCACTTCGTTGTCATAGATAAACTGAAGTTCAAATCCATCCGTAGTGCGACGGCTTAAGTCCTCCAATTCAGTGAGAACATCCTTCACTGCCACTGCCGAATGGGCATACACCAGATATTCATTTGCCAAATCATAATTGACAAATGATGCAATCCACGCCGCTCGCAAGGTTAAAACCGAAAGAAGCGTGAATGCCCCTAAGGCAACCATGTGGCGCAAGTGTTTTGTGCCCACTTCGCCCCTCACCCACCAGAAGACATAGACCACCCCTGCCAGCATGATCCACACTGCCAACCATTGCCCCATTATTTGCAACGAAGGACGAGTGAGGTTGGTGAAGGATAGCTCTGCAAAGATGAGCGGTGCCACCAACCGAGCGATCAAGATCACCAGTAGCGGGGTTAGAACGGCAAGAATCCATCCACGTCGGATAAACGATGCCCATTCGATCTGCTCAAAGATACGACCAAAGTACCAACCTGTTAACAGGATCATAGGCAGGGCAAGGTGAATGGTCAACCAGGGCATCTTTTCCCCAGCTAAGGTATAACCGATCAGGTTGAGCACTGCCCACCACCCCACAAAGGGCAAGAACGGCAATTGATCTAATCGCTGATCGGGACGTAAAGCAGGTTGAGTTGGCAATGATGCATCTTCATCGGTTGCGGTGGTCACGCTTGCTTCAAGCTGTTGGGCACGGAATTTCCAGAACCCAAACAAGCCGGCGATCATGGCAAAGAAACTGCCAATCATCGGAAGATATTCATAGAGTGGGATGATGATGGTCAAGTAGTAGTATTGTGGTTGATTGCCACGCCGTACCCCTTGTTGTTCCAACCAATATCCGAGACTGCCCACTAAACCGGTTGCCACGCCGTTGAGATTGGTGAACATCGTGGTGAAAAAAAAGAAGAACAGCGCATAGAAGATAGCATTACAAATGAGCCACTTGCGCCAGTTCCACAATAACCCTACTGCACTAGACATCAAATACAACGGAGCGAGCGCGATCAATGAGTAAATCATGCCTTGTGTCGAATAATCGACCGGGCTTGCTCCTGCGCTTGCCACAATCACGGGGGATGCCCAAGGCAAAATCAGCGTCGCAATCACCACAATTAAATCTAATTCAGGGAATTGCTCCACCAATTGTTCAACCAATTTTCGGCGGGTTAGCACATACAAAACGGCAAGCACGATTAACGCTAACGCCCACACCCCTACAAACGGCAGGCGACTGATCGCACTCACGACTACATCGGTGGTCGCATCACCCGGCACAACAGGCGCACTCACCCCTGTAGCTTGGTGAGACAAGCGCGAGAGTTCTTCCACATAAATGAAGAGGATAGAAAAGATTACCGTGAGCAAGGTGAAAAAAGCACCTTCGCCTATCCCTAAACGTCGTATCTTGCCACGGAAAGCGTATTGAAGGGTTATGCTGACCACCGCAACTAAGCTAAACACCACCAGTAAAGAGGCGGTTAAAAAGTTGATGAACTCCCCTGTGGCAAATAAAGTGCTAAATTCGCGCTCTCCTAAACTGATTGCAAGCGTGACATACATCCCCAAAGCGGCAACACCACCCAAACTTATCGCCATGATGAGGCTATAGAACACTGTCTTGCCGGGAATTTGACGATACTGTTGTGCAAGTCTGACGAACCAGTACAGCGCAAGAAAAACACCGAAAATCGCAATGTAGATGAAAGCAGTTTCTTTAGATCCCAGGCAAAATAACATTGCTCCAGACAGCAAGTAGAGCCAATGTTCACGGCGACGTTGGGTGCTTTCGCCACTTAAATACATGAAAATAGCGTAAACCATGAGCACCGCATAAAAGATATTCGGGGTATCTTCTCGGATGTAGCGGTTGTAGTACATGGTGATCGGGGAAATTAGAAGCATGATTGAAGCCAGCAAGGATCCCCATCGCCCCAACCACCGCCTAAACAACACGGGCATCATCACCAATCCCACCCCTAAGATGGCGGCGTAAATCCGCGATGTAAAATCGTTGTCACCAAATAGCAGATAAAACAAGGCCGTGAAGTGAAATAGAATGGGTCCGTGCATTAACGGAGTGTGCTGAAAACTCCCATCCGCTGCCAGATTGTATGAGTAGCGAGTGTGGAGGCTTTCATCATGACTCATTGCCCGCTCGCCAAGCATGTAAAAACGAGTGAAGATCGCCAAGACGAGAATCACCACATAGGCTATCACCTCCCAATTGAAGGTATACGAACGGGCAATTAGGCGATTAACAACGGAATCAGACGATTGGTTTTCAGATGGTGTGGCATGAGAAGCCATAGCGTTCCTCATCTTCGGTTAGCAAATGATTACTGAAAGTCTTGGGCAGATGTGCCATTGTACAAATCTTGACGCAACCATAACGTTACTTGTTGAAATGGTTGTGGATCGGTTAAGGTTTTGCGTTGGGTGAACCACGCCAAAGCGGACTGTAATGTGAGCGGACAATTGCAACGGCGCGACAAGATGAACGGTTGCCCCACATAATCCCCGCCCAATTCTGGGGGAGCTAATGTCGTGGGCATCAGAATAACCCCTTGTTGACGCGCTTCAGCAGGATGATTGACATAAGTGACCGTGCTGTAATCCCGCAACAACCAGCGAATGATACCCGAGCGCGTGATGACCTCGCCATCTTCATAGACGGTAATGGGTAGATCATTGTACCCATCTGATTCGCGCTTCACCAACATCTGGAGGGTTTGGGCAAGGTCAAAGACTTCATAACCAACGGCATCCTGATGCCAAAGTTCTCTAGGGTTATCCATTCGGTTAACGGCGATTTGCCAACCGTTCCCAAAAGAGACCACCATTGCCACCACAAACAAGGCACCCATGCCAGCTTGTAAGGTGGTGAGCCAACCAAATAGGCTATTGCACATTAAGGTGACGATCGCCAACAAAGTTATCAAGATGAGTAGGATCAGTAAACCGGGTCCGACTTGTACGAAGAAGCTATTGAAGTCATAGGCAACACTCACGCTTTTTAGCAGGGCGCGTGCAAATTGGTCCGTGTGCAATCCAAGCAGTGTCAAGACGGCAACATACCCTACCAGCAACGCGATGACCACCTGCGGGGAAAATTCAAGGTCTATCCAGTCCAAAGTCTTTGAAACACGAGGGTTCCAAACCCGTTCAAGCATCCCACTCGCAAGATAAACCAGAGGCACGGTTAGCCAGATGGCATGCGCTGGGGTGGCACCGATGTAGAGCAAGCTCAACACGCCGGCAGTTAGCAACATTCCCACCCAGTAAAACTCGCCGCCACGTTTATCATCGCTCTGGCGCACCACAGCTAGTTCATAGAGCGCAAAAATCCCTAGCACCCAAAACAAGGTTTCATATAGACCGCTCGCCATCAAGGGCAGAGGGCTAATGAAGCCTGTCGAATCACCACCAACAGACGGTGACACACGCCACCAACCCGATACTCCCGCATAGAGTGCGTTACCAATCGTGGAAAGCCCGCTTGGATAGAGCATGAACATGGATGCTGATGTCACCAGCACACCCGCCAGCAGCAAAGCGGCACGTCCCCATGCAATCCCACGCAAGAGTTGAGTTGGAGAGTCACCATGATTGATCTGTAAAGCCATCGGTAGCAACAGGATTATAAGCGATAAATAGCCGGTTGCCCCTCCCAAAAAGATGGTCATCCCTGCACACACCACTGCCACTATCCCACTATTGAGATCAGACAAACGCATAAAGCGTAGGCAAGCCCAGGCGGTTAGCGTGGCAAAACCCACTTCCCAAATCACAGGGTTTGATAGTCGGGCGCTGGCGAACATAATCGGAGAACAAGCAAACATGATTACGGCGATCATTGTCCGCAAGCGTCCAAGATACGGGGTGAAGAGCAGGGGAGAAAATACCAACGCCACTCCACCGAGTGCTGTACCGATGCGACTTGCCCATTCTGATGAACCAAACACCCCCATGAACATCTGCTGCACGATATGCACCATCGGACTGGTGACAAGCGCGGTAGAGGTTTCGCCCGACAATGCTTGTGCAGCACCAACGGCGTGATTTACTTCAAGCGTTGAAAGCGGAACATTCCCTAACAGGATCAACCGTGTTAAGCACACGAACACAAATAACGAAGCATAGATCAGGTTTTCAAGTGATACTTTTAGTCCACCATTGGTTAAACGAGATGGCGAAGAAACTGACATTTCCAATTCTCTATCCTACTTCTGGGGGCACCCGATAAAATAAACTGGTTTCAACTTCACAAACAACCTGTAGGTTCTCCCTGAATTTCTCTTCTCCGGCGGGGACATACGCCGCTTGTTCAGATGTTCCAAAACGTTCTGTGTCACCATAGAAAATGTAGTCAATGCTGTAACGTTCTATGATGGCTTGGGCAACTTCCCAGCGCAAATCATTATAAAGCATTTCTATATCTGCGCGACGAGTCCCAACAATTTGTGGATAGGTTGCACCACGCCATTGACTCTGATGACCTTCCCACCCCAACACAATTGGAATGCCTGCTAGAACCCCCACACGCCCAAACTGGTGACGATAAGATGAACCAATTGCCTCTGCAACTACCACCTCCTCATCCTCGACCAATTCGTTCAAGCACTGAATCGCCTGATAGTCGTTGTTAGAAGCCAAACTATTCCCACCTTCCAA
>CAIRDJ010000070.1 GCA_903877335.1 uncultured Chloroflexota bacterium
AGGGCCTATCTACAGACGGTGACACAAGACGGCAACCAACAAGAGAGCGAGCGCAAGGTAGAACGTGTGCAAGAGAACTTCATGGGGATTGCGCTGGTCGATGTGCCCGATGGCGCAACATTACGCCTCGTATACAGTCCCTTGAGTTTTCAGGTGGGGCTTTTTGGCACGCTGATTGGAAGCCTAGTTGCCTTGTTGTTGGGTGGGGTGTGGGCGTGGCAACGCTTCGTCATTGAAAAGGATACACACGGCAAAGCCCTTTTAGCACGCAACAGCTTTGCACCCATTGTATTGAACTTGTTCAATCGGGGAATTGACTTCGTGTTTGCGTTCGTCATGCTCCGCATTTTGGGACCAGCGGATACAGGCATTTATGCCTACGCAGGCGTGGTGTTTGTGTGGTTTGATATTTTCACCAACTTTGGCTTAGACCTGTACATCATGCGCGAGGTGGGGCGTGACCGTTCCCGCGCGGGCGAGCTATTGGTACAGTCCAGCGTATTCCGTTTGTGCCTTTCAACGGTGGGAATCGGGATATTGCTGGGCATGATTGCGGCGCGTCAAACGTGGGGAGAAACTCCGTTCGACCCACGAGGCATCACTGCGCTATTGTTATTGTATGGTGGGCTTTTGCCCTCCAGCTTGAGCAAGGGCATGACTTCGCTTTACTATGCGTTTGAACGCGCCGAATACCCGTCTGCTGTTCAAACTGTCACCACTGTGAGCAAAGCGATATTGGGGTTGATCGCCCTCATCGGCGGATATGGCATCATTGGGTTGGCAAGCGTGAGCATCTTCAATAACTTTGTCACGTTGGCAATCCTAGCATGGGGCGGGCGTGACATGTTTGGACGGCTTCGCCTCGGGGTGCGCCTACGCTTGATTGCCCAGATGGCACGCGCAAGCTACCCGTTGTTGCTCAATCACTTTTTGGCAACGATCTTCTTTCAGATTGATGTGGTCATTTTGGAATTGTACAAAGGCGTGGCATTGGTTGGAAAATACAGCGTGGGCTATCGCTGGTTGCTGGGCTTGAACATCATCCCAGCGTTTTTCACGCAGGCATTGTTCGCACGGTTAAGCCGTCATGCCCAAGACGACCGCCCGCGCTTGAAACTGTACTATTTTGTGGGGTTGAAGCTGTTGGCATTGGTCGTCTTCCCCATTGCGGTGGTGCTAACTTTTAGCGCGGAAGCACTCACCTTGTTGTTGGGGGGGCAAGCCTTCTTGCCAGAAGGAGCGGTTGCCCTACAAATCATGTTGTGGAGCATGCCCATCGGATGGATGAACAGCCTCACCCAGTATGTCTTGATCGCGCTTGACAAACAGCGACACCTCACTTGGGCATTCGCGCTGGGCGTGACGTTCAACATTGTCACCAATTTGATCTTCATTCCGCGCTATAGCTACGTCGCGGCGGGCATCACCACCATTTTAAGCGAGCTGATCCTGCTGATGAGCTTCTCACGCTTGTTGATTTCGGACGTGGGATGGATCAATTGGTTTGCCATTTGGATCCGCCCCATGTTGGGGGCAGGCATCATGGCAGGCATACTCGCCTTGCTGTGGGACGTGCAACCGTTGGGGGCGTTGGTGCTTGCTGTTGGGGTGTATCCGCTGGTCGTTGCGCTGTTACGCCCGTTCACTTCAGCAGAGTTTGAGTTAATTGCGGTGCTGTTCCCGACGAACACCCATGCTTTTGCGAGGAGATATATAGTTTCATAAGAGAATAGTTCATAAATTAACGCAAAGTGTTGTCGATGTGTTAGAGTTTTTGAGGGAGTATATCGTTTTTTACATGAGGAGTTGACATGACATACACTTTGCAACTGGTTTCGCTAATTTGTTTTAAGGCGCAAGAGGATGATGGGGATGAGGTTAACTTCTTCATCAATCAGAAGCGTGTTTGGTCGTGGCGGTCTGAGATGCGTAGAATGCACCATGCCATGACCAAGCGTGGGAGCACTTGCACCGATCAATTAGATTTTGTAAACGCGCGCATGCAGATTGGCACGCAGGTTGACCTCACTTGGATTCCAATGGTGGTGGCAACGAAAGCTGATTTTCGCTTGGAAGGGTTAGAAGCAGCGGCAGAGATCGGTTTTACGGAAGAAGACCTTGCTTTGTGGGATATGCAGGACGATGTGTTGGGCGCGGTGCATGTCATAGACTTCACCCCTGGCGAACGCACCCACCGCTTTAAGTGGAAAAAAAGCGTCTATGAGCTGAGCTATCGTATCGAATAAGCGCGTGGTTAGGCGTCGCCTGTGGATGAAAGCCTCATCCACAGGGTAGCAATTAGGCTTGGGCGTGGTCGCGCTCATAGTTCACGACGAGCACCCCTTTGGAGGACACTTGGTTCTCGGTCATCCTGAAGGTCAGCGGGATGGTGCCCTCGGCGAACAAGCGTTTGCCCGCGCCCAGCGTGAGCGGATAAATCTTGAGCCACAGCGCATCCACCAAGTCGTGCTTGAACAGCGTCTGCAGGAGGTTTCCGCTCCCGTAGACGTGCAAATCTGCCCCTGGTTGCTGTTTGATCTCGCTGATCTTGCTGGCGATGTCGCCGTTTAGAATCACCGCCGGTTGCCACGCCGCCTCCGTCATGGTGTTGGAGGCGACATACTTGGTTGCCGTGTTGACGCTTTGCCAGATTTCCCCATGCTCAACCCAGTACGGCGCCCAAATGTCGTAGGTCTTGCGCCCAATCAGTAGATCAAACGGGGTGTTCATCTGACTACGGATGACCTTCCCCAACCCCTCATCGGCAAAGCGGGAGATCCACCCACCCTGTGTAAACCCGCCACTGGTGTCCTCGTCCGCCCCGCCCGGCCCCTGTAAAACCCCATCCAACGAGAGATGGGCAACCACAATAATCTTTCGCATGAAAGCATTCCTCGCGCGTGTGCTGGGGCAATTGTAGGGCGAAGCGACCGCCCTTTACCACCCACAAAACCAACTTTGCACATGGGATGCAGCGGGCGACGCTGGTTGGTTTATGCGCTACGCCCGCGCCCAGAAAACGGCGTGACTTCACGCGGTAATGCTGGGAACGCGGCAGGGCGCATAACCCCAGCATACTGGTGGTGCGGGCTATTATTAATCCTCAAAACTGTGCTGGTCAAATTTGAGCGTGGTGCTGTTCTCGCGGACGAGCATAACCGTTTTATCGTCAAAGCCGTCAGGGCGAGAAACGGCGATGTCGAGCGTGACTTCGACCATTGCCCCCTGCAAGCTGGTCAAGTGTTGAAGCACCTCCACCACCACCTGCTCCAGTTGAGGCAGCGGGCGCGTGGGGTTGATCTTGACCGAGGCATGGAAGCGCGTTTTGCGCACGGGGCGCGG
>CAIRDJ010000071.1 GCA_903877335.1 uncultured Chloroflexota bacterium
GTGCACCAAGTACCTTGTCCCACTGATGAAAGCCTCTGGTGGGGGAAGCATCGTCAACTTATCTTCCGTTTCCGCTTTTGTTGGTTCTGATGGTAGCTTTGCTTACACGACAAGCAAAGGGGCTATCCAAAGTTTTAGCTATGCCATTTCCCAAGAACTTGCTCCGTATCAAATTCGCGTAAATGCTTTGTGTCCCGGTTGGGTCGATGCAGGTTTCACACATCACGCCCTGAAAACGACTGACCATCCTGAGGGACTTTTAGAACAAGCAAAGCATGCCCATGTCTTAGGACGCATGGCTATGCCCGAAGAAGTGGCACAAGCCGCCTTATTTTTGGCTTCGCCGTCTGCTTCTTTCGTGACCGGTTCCGCTTTATTTGTCGATGGTGGCTTCATGGTGAAGCGTTAGAGGGAAATGTTGAATGAACAACTATTCGTATACGCTCTTGGTGTCCCTTTTCATTGGAGCCGGAATCGTGGTGCAAGGGGCATTAAACGGTCGCTTAGGAGCAACGCTTAGCCCTCTCCTGAATGGTGTTTTGGTGATGATGGGTGGGGGTTTAGTTGCTCTGCTAATCTTCCTTGCGGTCTATGCCAAAAATCTTACCGTTGTTTCTGAGATAACGCGCACCCAACTCAGTTACATTCTCATCTCCGGCGCAATTGGTGTCATTGCGATTGGCGGTTCCACCTATATCTTTCCGCGCTTGGGGATTGTGATGGGTTCTTTGAGTGTTCTGCTAGGACAGATGGTCATTGCTTTTATCCTCGATAGCTTAGGTTTCCTTGGGGCCCCACTACCCGTCACTATTGAGCGCATTCTAGGTTTACTTTTGGTGATGGCAGGCGTTTGGTTGGCAAGCCCAAGCTAAGCAAGGCGACTGGCTTAAACCAGTCACAATCGCGCCCATCCTAAGGGAGTGCAAAAAAGCCACCCACGTCGTCAGGTGGCTTCACTGCGTCTTGACCCCACTAGGACTCGAACCTAGAACCAGCGGATTAAAAGTCCGATGCTCTACCATTGAGCTATGGAGCCGTGTTGCAAGGGCAGAATAGTACACCGCCTTTGCGGTTTCTGCAAGGGCAACCTCCCCACAAAACATGACACCGCCACAACCTCAACCTGTTCTTTCTGGTGACGAGGTATGCTATCATGGGCGCTGTGGTCACTTGCTCATGAGGGGAAACGGGATGTCACAACGTTTTGAGACGATGGAACAGGCAATCACCTATGTGTTTGCATCGCTGGCAAAAACGGACTGGCGCGGGCGTGGACTGGATGAAAACACGCGCAATCCGAAATTCACACAGCAATTGCTGAACGCGCTCGGCTTGCCGGCTCAACCGCGTGAGTATGCTGTTGTGACCGGGAGCAAGGGCAAGGGGTCTACCACCGTCTTAACCGCCAAAGTGTTACAACATCTTGGGCATACCGTGGGGACGATCACCAGTCCCCACCTACTCCACTACTGCGAGCGTTTCCGCATCAACGGGGTGATGATGCCCGAAGCGGATTTCTTGCGCATCATGAATGACCTGCATCCAGAGATTGACCGCCTCATAGCCACCCTTCCCGAACATGACTACCTTAGCCCACAAGGCATTTTCTTGGCGGTGGGCTTGCGCTGGTTTGATGAGAATAACGTGGCGGTCGCGGTGGTAGAAGTGGGGCGCGGGGGACGTTTCGATGATAACCGCTTGGTCAAGCACAAGCTCTCGCTCTTCACCCCCATCTTTCTGGAGCATACCCGCTATCTAGGCGCAACTTTAGAGCGCATTGCCTGGCACAAAGCAGGCATCATTGAACCGATGAGCTACGCCTATAGTTTGCCCCAAGACAAAAGCGTCTTGGATGTTTTGCAAGCAGAAGCGGAAAAACAGCAAGCCGAGTTCGCTTGGATTTCGCAAACCGACATCGGGCAATTCACCCGCGCCGACGATGAAAATCAATGGTTCACGCTGGGGCGTTATGGGGAGCTTCAGCTTTCCATGCTAGGACGCTACGAGGTGGACAACGCCACGCTTGCCATTTGGGGCGCAGGAAACGTGCATAGCCGACTGGGGATGGAAAAGCTCCCCCATCGTAGCGAGGCATACGTGCAAGCCGTGCACAACGCGCTCAAGGATATTCGCTGGTATGGGCGGTTGCAAAAACTCCAGACGCGCCCCCTCGTCTATGTGGATGGCGCGGTCAACGTTCATTCGGCGCACCTGTTCGTTGAAAGCGTGCGGGCGTTCCTCGTGCCCCCTGTGGTGGTGGTCTTGGCAGTGCCCACCGACCGCGACCTGATCGGGGTGAGCAACGTGTACGCCCCCCTAGCGGACGCGCTCATCTACACCCGTAGCGCGCGCAACGTCGCCATTGATTTCTTGGATGAGGCGAACACGCTTGCCCGCGTGCGCACGCTTCACCCTCACACCGACTGGAAGCCAACCCTCGCGCAAGCCGTCGAAGTTGCCATGCAACGGGCGGGAACAGCGGGGACAATTCTATTAGCGTTGGCACAACCCGCCATTGCCGATGCGATGGCACTGTGGGGCGTGCGCCTTGACCCTGTATAAAACCATAGAGAGGAGCAACCCACCATGCTAACACCACATTCAGTCGATGAACGCTACCTGACCAATGAGTTAGTCAACCTCATTCAACTTGATTCGCGCAACCCAGACCTCACCCCCGACGTGCCGGGCGAGCGCGAGATCAGCGTGCATTTATGCGGTCTCATCGAAGAACTGGGGCTAGAGGTGCATCACGATGAAGTTGTGCCCAACCGCTTCAACGCCGTTGGGATTTGGCGGGGCACGGGGGGCGGACGCTCGCTCATGTTGAACGGGCACATTGACACCGTGAACGTCAGCGGGATGACCGACCCCTTCAGCGGCGCAATCCGTGAGGGGCGCGTGTATGGGCGCGGTAGTCAAGATATGAAAAGTGGCGTGGTGGCAATGCTTGCCGCAGTGAAAAGCCTGCGCGATGCTGGCATTCAACTGGCGGGGGATGTGGTGGTGGCGTTGGTGTGTGATGAGGAGTACGCCAGTTTGGGTACGATGGATGTCATCAAGCGTTACCCGACCGATTCCGCCATTGTCACCGAGCCAACCGATCTCATTCTGCAACGGGCACATCGTGGCTTCATTTGGTATGACGTGACCGTCTTCGGACGCGCCGCGCACGGTAGCCGTTACCGCGAAGGGGTGGATGCCATCCTGCACATGGGGCGGTTCTTGGCACGCTTAGACCAACTTGAGCAAGCTGTTCGCCAGCGCGTGCCCCATCCGCTCACCGGCGTGCCGTCGCTCCATGCGTCCATCATTCAAGGCGGGACGGAGATCAGCGTTTATCCAAGCCACTGCCGCCTGCAGATTGAACGGCGCACCAATCCACACGAAAGCGTGGAACAGAATACGGCAGAACTCCAAGCCATCTTGGATGATCTGCATGCCGAAGACCCCACCTTCCGCGCGACGGTTGAAGCTACCTTGTGGCGCCCCCCGTTCGAGGTCGTGGCATCCGCCCCCATTGTGCAAGCCACCGAGCAAGCGATGCAAGCGCGGTTGGGTAGCGTCCCCCCACATGGCGGGGCAAGTTTCTGGACGGATGCCGCCTTGTTGGCAGAAGCAGGGATTGAGACAGTTCTCTTGGGCGCAACCGGGGCAGGCTTACACAGCGATGAAGAGTGGGTGGACTTGGATTCTGTGGTGAAACTGGCGCAGATTCTGGCGGATGTGATCGTGGATTATTGCGGGGTATCGGGCGCGTAGCGTGGGAGCGTTGCCCGCTGCTCCAAACCATCCAATCGGATTAGGTAATTTACAGCGTTACCGTTCTCGTGCCATAATCTAAGGAATTGAAGTAGCTTGATGGCAGGAACACATGAACCCAGAACGCCCTTCCCCACGCGGGAAACCAGTTTCGTTATTCGTCACCTGTATTGTAGATATGATCTACCCCCAAACAGGGATGTCGGTCGTCAAAATTTTAGAGCATCTGAACGTGGAAGTGGATTTCCCCAGCGCGCAAACCTGCTGTGGGCAACCGGCGTTCAACTCGGGCTATCGCCCTGAAGCGCGGGGGGTTGCCTTGCAATTCATGCGTGCGTTCAAAGACGCACAAGTGATCGTCACGCCCTCCGGCTCATGCGCTGCCATGGTGCGCCATGAATACGCCACGTTATTCGCCGATGATCCTGTGCGACTGGCAGAGGTACAACGCCTTGCCTCCATCACGTGGGAGTTCACCGAGTTCTTGGTGGATGGGTTGGGCATCACCGATTTAGCCTTGCGCTTGCCACAACCCCAATCCTTCGCGTTTCATGATGCGTGCCACGGGTTACGCCTGCTCGGTTTGGGCAACGCCGCCCGCACGTTATTGGGCAATACCGAAAACGCAACCGTCTGTGACTTGACCGAGTGCGACGTGTGCTGTGGGTTCGGGGGGCTTTTCAGCGTGAAGATGCCCAACGTGAGCAATGCCATGCTCCAAACCAAAATCAACCACATCGAAGCCAGTTCCGCGCCCACGATTGTGACTGGGGATGCCAGTTGCCTCACCCAGATGAACGGGGGGCTTTCTCGTAAAGGGAGCGACAAGCGCGTTCGGCATATCGCGGATGTGTTGGCAGAAGGCTTAGAGGGAGCAGAATAATGGACGTACAATCGAACAACTTCATCGGACTGGCAGAGATTGCCATTGAGCAGGGGACGATCCCCCAGGCGGTCAGTCAAGGGACGCGCATGGCGAACGGTCGGCGCATGGTGGCAATGAGCGCGGGCACTGAACACGGCGAGGCGATGCGCCAGCAAGCTGCCTATGCCAAACGCTATGCCTTGCAACATCTCGCCGATTTGCTCGAAGAGGCGGAAGAACGCCTGACCGAAAACGGGTTCACCGTGCTGTGGGCAGAGACGGCGGAAGAAGCACGCCAGCACGTCTTGGCGATCGCCCAACGCCACCACATCACGCGCGTGGCGAAGAGCAAGAGCATGGTGACGGAGGAGATCGCCCTCAACGATGCGCTCATTGAAGCGCAAATCGAGGTGGTGGAGACCGACTTAGGCGAATACCTACTTCAGATCAACAACGAAGCACCCAGTCACATTGTCATCCCTGTGATTCACAAATCCAAAGATGAAGTCCGCGCCCTCATGCAGGACAAAATGGGGATGCCGTACATTGAGGATGCTTCGGAGATGGTGGCGTTCGCCCGCCAACGCATGCGCAAGACTTTCTTAGAAGCGGAGATGGGCATCACGGGGGGGAACTTCGTCATTGCCGAAACGGGTAGCTTGTGCCTTGCCACCAACGAGGGGAACGGGCGCATGGTGACAACGCTCCCCCGCGTGCAAGTCTCGCTGATTGGGATTGAGAAGATTGTTGCCACTGTAGAAGATTACGCCACCCTTGCCCAAGTGTTGCCACGCAGTGGCACGGGGCAAAATCTCACGGTGTATACCAACATCCTCAACGGGCTAAGCGTAGACGGTGGCGCAGAACACCAGTACCTCATCTTTGTGGACAACGGACGCTCGCGCATTTATGCCGACTCGCGCTACACCGAAGCGTTGGCATGCTTGCGTTGTGGGGCGTGCCTGAACACCTGCCCCGTCTATCGTTCAACGGGGGGGCATGCTTACGGTTGGGTCTATGGCGGACCGATCGGGGCGGTGGTGTCGCCCTTGCTCAAAGGGCTTGACCAAACCACCCCGCTGCCCAATGCCAGCAGCTTGTGTGGCAGTTGTAAGCAGGTGTGCCCGGTTGATATTGACATCCCGCGCATGTTGCTGGATTTGCGCCACGACATCATCACGCAACATCACGGCGAATTTCTCATCAGTGCCTCGATGAAAGTTTGGGAACAGGTGAACCGCTCCCCCCAATTGTTTGAGCTAGGGGGCAAGATGGCACAACTGGGGCTACAGATGGGCGCAGATGAATGGGTGCCCAATCCGCTGGGAGACTGGAAGGCATACCGCGACTTTCCGGGGTTTGCTCCCCAATCCTTCCGCGCTCAGTGGCGCAAGCACCACAAGGAGAACAAGCATGAACAGCAGTAAAGCGAATATTCTGGCGCGTTTGCGCCAACACCCCGCCCCGTTTGCGCATTTGCCCGCCCCACAAACCCGACGGGTCATGCACCCACTGGACGACTCGACCGACTTGGTGGGGCTATTCTGTGCCCAAGCCCAAAAACTTTCTGCACAGGTGAGCCTGCCCGAAAGTCCTGCTCAAGCAATCGAGCTGATCTTACAACTGATTGGGGAGGATCGAAGCGTTTTGGCGTGGGACTTCCAGCACATTCCCTTGAACGGGTTGGAGGATGCCTTGCAACAGGCGCGTATTGAACGCGCTCCTGATCGTTCCGATGGGGTGCGCGTGGGGATCAGCGGGGTGGATGCCGCCCTTGCCAGCACGGGGAGCATTGTGGTTTCGGCACGCGAGGGGCGTTCACGCGCGGTCTCGTTGTTGCCCGCCCTACACATTGCCGTGTTAACAACTGGGCAAATCCTGCCTCATTTGGATGCGTGGTTGGCGCACCAGCAAACCGATCTGGCAGGCTTCCGCGCGGTGGGCAATCACATCATCATCACAGGTGCCAGTCGTACCGCCGATATTGGCATGGAATTGGTTTTGGGCGCACACGGACCCGCCCAACTACAGATGGTCATCCTACCGTGATGTGTGCCCTTCACCGATAAAAAGAGGGCGTTTTGGTTGTGGCACAGCTCAATGTGAGTTATATTGAACGATGAGGCGCGATTCCTCCTAGTTAGACCGAGCAGGAATCCATTTATCGGAGCGTTACGATATGACAGCAAACCAGCGTGGCATGATCGTTTTAGGCAGTGCGTTAACAGATGTCGGGCGGGCGCGCAACCGCAACGAAGACCGTGTTCATTTTTGGGCGCATGCAGACGTCTCGCTGGCGGTGGTGGCGGATGGAATGGGGGGAGCTGCCGCCGGCGAAGAAGCGAGTCGCATCGTGATTGACACGGTGCAGGCGCGGTTGCCCGTCGAGTTTGTGCTTCAGAATCAAGCAACCCTCACAGAGCGCGACTTGCGCCTGACGGTTCAGGCAGCTAACCACAACATCCTTCAACACGCCCTCCAGCACCCCGCCCTCAAGGGCATGGGCACCACCGTCACGTTGGCTTTGGTGCGGGGGGGCAGTGTCATGGTGGCGCATGTGGGCGACAGTCGCGCCTATCACATCTCCCCCGAAGGGACGATCACCCAGATCACCACTGACCATAGTTTTGTGCAGGCATTGTTGGATGCCAAGCAAATCACAGAGGAACAAGCTGAAACTCACCCAATGGGTCATATCTTGTATCGTGCGCTGGGGCAAACCAAAGACCTCAAGGTGGACACCTATTCGATGCGCCTGCACCCCCACGACCACCTATTACTGTGCTCCGACGGCTTAACACGCCACGTCCGCCGTCACGAGATCGCACAACTGACCAGTCAGTCCACCGAGACCAACAGCATAGCTCAGAATCTGATTGCGCTCGCCAACATGCGGGGGGGCACAGATAATATTAGCGTGATTGTGCTGTATTTGGACGAAACAGCGAGCACACCGCAACACAGTGCTGACCAACTTGAGCAGCAGACGAACGTCACACATGACGTTTCGACCGCGCACCTTGAAGCCGAAGACGCGCCCGGTCACGTCGCCACAGACGACCTCGCGCGTCAGATTGATTCCAATCCGAAAGCCTAATCCTCATGAGCCTATCCACCTTCCCCAACCTCACTTGGCGCGACTTACAACCCGCCGACCGCCCCCACCTCATCAGCATGCTAGAAGAATCCGATGCGCTCGACGGGAAGCCCACGCTCCCCTTCCCAGAGGGTTCAGACTGGGCACAACACGCTTGGGGGGGCTTCAACCCACAGGGGCA